>CAILWD010000164.1 GCA_903837815.1 uncultured Chloroflexota bacterium
ATCCACATTGGCAACGCCATCGCCATAGGTCATAATAAACGTCTCGTCCCCTATAAAGTCCTTCATTTTTTTAACTCTGCCGCCGGTCTGGGTTTGAAAGCCAGTATCGAGCAAATGAACAACCCATTCTTCCGAGTTTTCATCCCGCATGGTAATTGATCCATTCCTCAAATTTATAGAAAGGCTGTTTGCACGATAACGATAATCCAGGAAGTAATCTTTTATTATTTCCCCTTTGTATCCGAGGGCAATCACGAATTCATTGAACCCTTGTGAGGAAAAAGACTTCATAATATGCCAAAGAATAGGCATGCCGCCTACTTCAACCATGGGTTTCGGCTTAACAGTGGTTTCCTCTTGCAACCGAGAACCAAGTCCGCCGGCGAGAATAGCTACTTTCATGTGTTTATTGCTCCGAAATCTTCCATTCCGATTGAGGGCGCATCCCTAAATGTCTACGGTCCGCCCACAAAGAGGCTCCCAATGGGCTAACCTCGAAATACAAAACTTTATCGATCCAATCCAGCATATGAGCATTGCTGCGCGCGCCAATACGAACCATATACCTGCCGGGGATAAGCGATGGACATGGAACAGTTACGCGAATACGGCCAGCTTCTCCAGATTGCAAATCCAGCAAAAACTGATTATCCTCTCCTTCACAGGTAAAAACGCAGGTACCGTCCATGGTAATTATGCTAAAACCAGGGCAAACTTGCAAAGCGCCCGCAGGGCTGATGAAGTCAATCTCCAATTCAAGGGGTTCCCACATACGAATGTGCTTGTTGTCTACATTAAGACGGACATTTAGATATTTGAAACGGACACCTTCACCGGCGCGCCTTGGAAAATTAGAGACATCCCGTTCCCACACATCCTGTTCAACAGAGGAACTCAAATAATTTTCGACAACCTTCGCAATATCTCCTTGATATTGAACCTGGCCTTCCTGCAAACAGATGCCGGTACTACATAGGTTTTGAACAGCCGCCATATTATGGCTTACAAACAATACAGTACGCCCTTCAAGAGTCGCATCACCCATTTTCCCCAGGCACTTTTTCTGAAACTCAGCATCACCAACAGCCAAGACCTCATCCACCACCAGAATTTCCGGGTCGAGATGGGCGGCCACTGCAAAGGCAAGCCGTACATACATGCCGCTGGAATAACGTTTGACCGGGGTGTCGATATACTTTTCGACACCGGAAAAATCCACAATTTCATCGAATTTGCGGTCGATTTCACGACGGTTCATGCCAAGGATGGCGCTATTCAAGAAGATATTTTCACGCCCGGTCAACTCAGGATGAAAACCTGTTCCGACTTCCAGCAGGCTGGCAACCCGCCCCTTGACCTTGATCTCACCCGAGGTCGGCGCGGTGACACGGGAGAGAATCTTGAGCAGGGTGCTTTTTCCCGCGCCATTGCGGCCAACGATACCCAATGCTTCGCCCTGCCTTACCTGGAAGTCAATATCTTTCAAAGCCCATACGGTTTCGCCATCGCGATTGCCGTGGTCTTTTTCACCGATTTTCAAATGCGGATCCGGCAACCCGCGCAACTTTGCCCACCAGCGCTGAAGGTCGCCATAAAAGGTGCCGGTGCCAATGGCGCCAAGCTGGTAAGATTTGGAGAGATTCTCGACGGAAATAACAACATCAGACATGGGGCTATACCGTGTCCATGAAAGTATTTTCCACGTGGTTGAAAATCAAAACGCCAATCAAAAGCGTGACACACATGAAAGCAAAACTGTATAAAACAGAAAGCGGCTCAACCGAACTGACTCCAAAAAAACCCAGCCGAAAGACTTCGACAAGGGGGGTTAACGGGTTTGCCAGCAAGAACCAGCGCCAGGTTTCCGGCACGGTGGAAAGCGGGTAAATGACCGGGGTGGCATACATCAATAACTGCACGCCAAAGACCACCAATTGTTGCAGGTCGCGGTACTTGGTGGTCAACGAAGAAACGATAATACCAAACCCAAGCCCAAGCCCGGCCATGATTGCCAAAAGCGCCGGCAAAAAGGCCGCCCACCAGGTCAGGCGAACTTCGGCGCCGGAGAAATAAAAATAGAGCAGGAAACCAAGAAACACGGCAAACCGCAAGGCAAAAGAGATCAAATTGGAAACAACCGTGGAAACGGGAATGGCAAGACGCGGAAAATACACCTTTCCAAATATCCCCGCATTGGCGGTAAAGGTATTGGCGGTACTGGTCAGGCACATGGAAAAATACAGCCAAAGCGTGGTACCCGCCGTGTAAAAGAGAAAGGGTGGAAGCCCATCCGTGGAGAGTTTGGCAACGTTGCCAAAAATCACGGTGAAAATGACCGATGACAGGATGGGATTGATGACATACCAGAGAGGGCCCAAAATGGTCTGCTTGTATTGTGCCACGAAATCGCGCCAGATCAGCAGGCGGATCAGGTCGCGGTACCGCCACAGGTCGCCGAGGCGCAAATCCCACCAGGCGCGCTGGGGGCGGATGACCATTGTCCAGTTTTCTTCCACCCCGTTGGCAGGGGTTGTGATTTGAGCATTCATTTTCTGAATTCTCGCACAAAAACGCACATGTGTCAATGCCGCCGGCGGCAACAGCGCGTTTGTTATAATTAGGCGCTGAGTTACTTATGCCTCCCTTTTCCATACTCCTGTTCGGAACCCAAATGGCGGTTGGCGGCGCGCAAAAAGTCCTGCTCGATCAGGCTGCCTGGTTCCATGCCCGCGGGCATAAAGTAATCGCCGCTTTTTTTTATGACCGCGACGACCTGCATGAAAAATGGCAAAAAGAATATCCCTTTCCCGTTTTAAACCTGAGCAGTTTTCACAAAGGACGGGGGGGAATGTCCAACGTTTTTTCCATTACGGCAGGGATGTGGAGACTTTGGCAACTTCTAAAACGCGAAGACTTCAGCGTCATCGAAACTTTCACGCATGATGGCAACATGCTCGCCCTGCCCCTGGCGCGAATGGCTTGTGTGCCTGTTCGAATTGCCACACATCATGGCATTGTCGCCGGCATAAGACCCTGGCGCGAAAAAGCCCACGCCTGGCTGGTCAACCATGACTTTGCACAGCGCATCGTCGCTGTCTCAGCCATGACGCGCCAGAAACTGCTCGATGAAGGAATCCACGCAGAACGAATCACCGTCATTCCAAATGGGATCACCCCGCTGGGAGCCGAAAATATAAACAGGGAACAAATCCGAAAAGAAACCGGCATCGGACTGGGCGACCCTTTTATTCTGGCGGTGGGACGGCTGGTTCCATCCAAGGCGCACAAAATCCTGATCGATGCCATGCCGTCAGTGTTGGAGAAATTCCCCAACGCCAAAGCCGGCATCTGCGGTGATGGAATTCTGCGCCCTGATCTGGAGAGGCAAATCGAAAAAATGGGGTTGCGAGATTCCGTAAAACTGCTGGGGCATTCCGATCACGTGGAAAATTACCTGCTCAGCGCCGACATTTTCGTCATGCCCTCGTTTTGGGAAGGACTGCCCCTTGCCCTGCTCGAGGCGATGAGCGCCGGCTTGCCGGTGATCGCAACGCGGGTGGAAGGGATCGAAGAGGCCGTGGAGGAGGATAAAAATGGTTTGCTGATTCCGACTGGCAACCCAGATGCGCTGGCAGAATCCATCATCCAACTGCTGGCAGACGGGCAAGCGCGGCGCAGAATGGGGATGGCGTCGCAGGAAAAGGCACACAGATCGTATGGCGCCGGGCGGATGTGTGAACAATACCTCGAACTAATGCGTGAACTTGCGCAAAAAGAGCCGCAGAGTTGATCTGCGGCTCTTTTTATCAATCTTAAGCTATGGGGCGATCTTGAAGACGGCACTCTTCCATGGGCCATAGCCTGCCACGCTGTAGGTCTGGATCCACCAAATATAATCACCAACAGCCAGCGCTGTTGGATTTGTCAAGGAACAAACGCTACCGGAACAAACACTCATCGACGGATACCATTTATCCACAACGACCCCGCTCGGCCCCTTCACATACAAGCGATAATAGGTAGCCATGGGAACAATTGACCATGAATATACCGGCGTCTTATTGACAATCACGCCTGTAGATAGATTCGCAGCGGCGGCAGGTACAGCGGGAGGATCGATCGAAAAGTATGTTGGCTGTTGATTGTTACTCCAAGAACCATGTCCGCCAGAAGGGCTGTATGCTTGCACATACCAGGCATACCTCCCGCCTTTGACCAAAGTCGGGCTCAACACATAACAATAAGCGTCATTACAAACACTAGCCGCCTGATACCATGTATCCAATACCACTACTCCTGTGGGGTCCTTTACATGGACACGATAATGAGTCGCACCGGGCACTTTATCCCAAGAGTACTCTGGATTATACACTTTACCAATATATGCAACCCCATCCGGAATAGGCACACCCTCATTGTTGTAAGCAACAGGCTCTCTCAGGATAACCATGCCTGTTGTCGAAGTCGTGAAGTTGATGGGCAGCTGATTGTTGCTCCATGGCCCATACCCGGCAGGATTGTATGTCTGGACATACCAGCCATGAGTCCCGCCCTTCAATAAAGGACTGACCACAGAACAG
>CAILWD010000165.1 GCA_903837815.1 uncultured Chloroflexota bacterium
TAGATTAATACGGCTGAGGGCTTCATCTTTGCCAGAGTCTTTTCGTTGATGAGATGATGCGAGGTCGGGTTCAAATCGCAGTTTAGGGAGACGAAATCGGATTCGGAAAGCAGCGAGTGGAGATTGGTCATTTGAATGCCTGTCTCTGTCACAAAAACGTGGTCAATCTCCACGATGTCTGTGCCGAGGACTTTCATGCCGAAGGCTTTTGCGCGGCGGGTCACCGTCTTGCCGATGGCGCCCACGCCGATGATTCCCAGCGTACATTCGCTGAGGGTCCTGCCGGGGATTTTCTCCCATTCGCCGCGCTTCATGGCGGCATCCAGCCAGGGCTGGCGGCGGACAAAACCAAGCAGGTAGCCGAGGACGGTATCCGAGACGGGGGTTGTAAAAGCATTCGGCGTGCGACCCAGCTTTACGCCAAATTTGGAACAGGCTTCGGCGGAGATCGAGTCCACGCCCGTGCCCCACTTCGAGATGACTTTCAACCGCGGGGCGCAGGCTTCGATCACGCGCGGCGTGTATTTATCGTCGCCGCAAATCGTCCCATCGAACTGACCCGCAAACTTGAGCAGGTCTTCTTCTTCCATTCTTTCCTGAACATCGGGGACGATCAGTTCGACTCCATATTTCTCGAAGACGGGTTTGAAGCGTTCCAAAAATGGAATCATGTAGGGGGCGGTCATCAAAACAGTTGGCATTTATTCACCTTGCATTATGTCATTGCGAGCCGCCGCCTTTGTTCTTTGGCGGCGCGGCAATCTATTTTTGAGTTGAAGTTTACACGCCTTGCGCGGTGTCGTTCTGAGCACGCGACACTTGCGCCGCGCGCCAGCGCGGTGAGAACCTCTACAATTACCTCGGAGACCCTTCGCTCTGCTCAGGGTGACATTCCCAAAGAACGTAAGGTAAGTTATTCATCAGCGCATTGGTTTGGAATTTCTGAAAAATCATACAACTTGGGCACAGGCGAAAAATAACTGACATCGTCAAGAATATCATATTTGCCGCCAAAGTATGCGTTGAAAATCAGGCGGAAGGTGTTGACGGGCGTGATGGTCGGGTACAAGTCATCGTTGTGATTGGGCAAATAATAGGCGCTGAAAACCGACAGGCGCTGAGACTGCGACAGCATCCAAGGACCGTGGTCGCCTTGCAGGAGGATGACAGGCGGGGTGTCCGACTCCGCGAGCAGGGTGTCAATCGCGTCCAAAATCTTTTTGTTGAGCCAGGTCAACTGATTGGCGTAGCCTTTTTGATATAGGTCGCGCGGATATTGACGCTGTTTGTTCCAGAAATCGGGCGGATAAGTGGGGCTGCCTTCGGCGTCGAAGACAAAGGGCGGGTGCGGCGAAATGACATGGATGTAGGCGAAGGTCGGTTCGGGCATGTTTGCCAGGTCGTCCATGCTGTCGAAGATGTTGTTGAAGCGGTCGCGGAACGCCTGTCCCATCACCGCGTCGGGGTCGACCCAACCGAAATCAATCGCGTAACGTCCAAGCGTCGTCCGCAGGAAAAGCCCCTCGAACTCGGTCATGCCAGAGGTCAGCGGCGGCGGCTCGACAAAAATATCCGCGTCGCTCAACTCATTCCATGCGAAGCCCGTTGCAAAGTTGATCGTCTTGTAGCCCATGCTCTCGAAGTTATACCGCGCCGCGCTATGCTTGAGCGAATTCCACAAGGTGCGCCGCGCCGTGCTGTCGGCTTTGAACTCGCTGTCGAGTTCCTGCAAGTACATCATGTTCAACGACGACGCCAGCGAAATTTCGGTGCGGACATAATTGCTCATGCCGCACTCGGCGACATAAAATCCGCGCTCTTTGAGGGCGTTCAAAAATGCGGCGTTGTCGTAGCCGTACACATCCTGCAAAACATCCTTGCGTCCGTATGAGTCTAGGATGATGTAATAAACGTCGGGCGGATTGGCGGGCGCGGCGAGATTTGTTTGGATGGGGGCGTTGTCCGCGCCCAAAGCGTGAGCGCTTCGCGTTCCGCCCTCGAAGTTGATGCCCCACCC
Source organism: uncultured Chloroflexota bacterium (assembly GCA_903837815.1). Lineage (GTDB taxonomy): Bacteria > Chloroflexota > Anaerolineae > Anaerolineales > Villigracilaceae > Villigracilis. Next base: position 2,018 of record CAILWD010000165.1, read on the forward strand.
AGACATGATCAACAGGGCAAGCGCCACCGTGTTCAACGTGGAAGCGGCTGAGGCGAAGGTCAACTTTGGGCGGGCTGCCCAGAACAGGGTCAGGGCGAAGCAAATTCCCCAGCCAAGAATCAGCCAGGATTCGTAATCGGCATCGGGATATTTTTCATCCACAAAAATGTAGGCGTGTCCAAAGGTGAAAAACAACGCCAGCCAGAGAGCGGTCAAAAACGCGGCTTTGTGTGACTTCCTAAAAAACAGCCAGAGGACGAAGTACAGCAGTCCGCCAAACGCAACCGAAGCCAGCAGGGGGCGAATCACCGCAGCGGGCTGAACCTCGCCTGTATTGGCGTTGAGCAATGCCAGCGCGGGGTAGGCGCTGATGGCAAGGAAATACCAGGGGAAATTGAAAATTTTAGAGAGGGTCTTTTTCATAAACAGAAACGGCTTGAAGTCGTTGTTGAAAATCAATGCCGCCCCGACGTCCCCATTCGGGGATGATATAAACGTCGGGGCTATTTTTACGAAGCCGCCTTCAGGCGGCTGGATTACGAATAATACCAACTGAAAATTTTGTTATAGACTGCCAGCAACATTTTCTTAATTGGAGCCAATTCCAGCAGACGGCGGGCAACTCCCTTTCCCTTTTTACTTTTTACTTTGTTCTTCCCCAACTCTCCGCGCAAATAGCCCAGCGTGTTGGACATGTTCATCGCCAGCGGGTCGGAGACCATCAGCCGCAGCAAGCCCGAGTCGTTCATGCGCTTGTCGAGTTGGCGAACCTGTCCCATGGGTTTGTCCATGTCAAAGGGCAGGAACTGCTGGAGCGTGGATTTGTACGCAGTGAACTGCCAGTGCGACGCGCCCGCCAGCGCGGTCACATCTTTGTATTGGATGCGCCAATCTTTTGTTTCGGCATAGACTTTTTTATTTTCCTCTTCGGTCTGCCCAAGCGAGAGGTTGAACTCTAGGAAGGTCTCCCAGGGGATGAACTGACCTTCGTCGAGAGTCGCATTGCTCCGCGCCCATTGGAGCGTGGTCTCGTAAAACTCAGGCGGCGTGCGGAAGGGTCGTGCCGTGACCATGCCGACATTGGGGAAGGTTTCGAGAATCTCCACCGAACGCTTGAGCCAGTTTGGGGAAAACAAAACGTCCGCATCAGTGTAGGCGATGATCTCGCCAGGCGCGCCCGTCAACATCACGTTCCATGCGCCGCCCTTGCCCATATTCTTCTCGGAGAGAATCAGATATTGAATCCGCCCCTCTTCCTTTTCGTTGACAAGGTATTCGCGGACTTCCTCGCACGAGCCGTTGTCGAAGACCATCAAGTCAAACGGCAGACCCGCGTCCTTGCGCATGGATTCGAGGGAGACTTTCAACACGTCGAGAGTCTCGGCGTAGAATCCACTCAGGAAGGGGATGTAATTCAACAGGGCAACGGTAATCCGCTCGGGGCGGGCTACGTCTTTGACAAACTTGGCGGGGTTTTGACCTTTTCGCATGGGAGGATTTCCGATTGACGATTTTGGATTTACGATTTTCGATTGAGGATTTTTTGAATTCGCTTCTTCCAGCGTTTGGGGCGGGCAATGCTTTCGAGCATGTTTTCAGGTAGGAAGAAGAAGACCGCGCGCAGGAACAACTCAATTTTGCGCATCAGGCGCAGGGAAGTCATTTGCGGGCGGGCAAGTTTACCATCAACGAGGCAATGGGTTGAATCCAAAATGGTGTAGCGGATATGCGCGTGTCCGCCTGCAAGACGAATGTTTATGTTTGTGTCGGGGTGATCGTAATGGGTTTTGCCGCCGGGCAAATGGCTGTAGTCGTGGTTCTGGTGGACGATCATCAGCGACGGGGTTCCGTCAATCACAGCCCAGCCTTCGCTGCGGGCTTTGTAGATCATCCAGTTGTCCCAGCCTGCGCGTCCGATGGTGAAGTTGGGAATGTCTGGATAGCAGGATTTGGGGAAGAGGAAAAAGTCGGAGCCTGCGGGGCGGTGGAGTTGTCCCTGACGGTGGACGGTGGACGATAGACGGTCTTGCCAGCCTTCGGTGAATTCGACGGGTTGGGCGATGTCCAAGTCCCAGCGTTGGCTGAGCAAAACGAATGTGTCACGCTGCAAGCGTGACCTACGGGCGGCTTCGACAAAATCGGGCAGGAGAATCATATCCGCGTTGACGATGCAGAGCAGGTCGCTGTTTGCGTTTTCGCGCGCCAGTTGAAACATGGACGAAATCAGCGGCGTTCCAGAAGCGTTGCGTGTTACGTGGGGAATGTGTTTTACGCCAAGTTCCTGGGCGGCTTCGGCAAGACCTTCTTCTTCGCCGAGCAAAATGACTTCGACATCGGGGAGCAGAGTCCACGACTTGATGGCGTTGCGTTGAATTATCGCAATGTGCGGGTTGGTGAAAGGTTTGGGGGCGGAAAAGAGAGTGAGAAAAGTCATCAGTTATCAGTGGGTGGAAAACGTTGAACGTTTCAACGCTCGCTTATCAATATCTTTGAGGGTTTTATGCTGCACGCCTGCGTTGATTTTCATCATATCGGGTTCGTCGTGAACCAAATCCAAAACTTCCTTCCACGAGAAATCATCCCGTCCATCAAAACGGCTATACACCTGACGTATAAATTCGAGGTCTTCGGGAGTATCCACTGTCCAGCGGTAATCGCCGAAATCGGTGGTGTGGTGCAGGAGGGCGACTTTGAATCCACGTGGGGAGATGCCTGTTTCAAGAGTTCGGCTTTGATGAGCCAATTGAACGCCCTCGTAAAAATATGGCATGGCGTGTTCGCGGTGCTGGGGTTCTTTGGCTTCCTTCCAGGCTTTTTTCAATACTTTGAAAGAGCAGGCTTCCACGTCCAAACCGATGGGATAGGTTCGGCTCCACGGCGGCGGGAGGCGGTTGCAAGCGAATTCGTATTCGCCTTCCAGCAAAGTGTTGACCACGTCATCAATCAGGTCGGGATCAATCACGGGACAATCCGCCGTGATGCGGACAACCACGTCCGCTTTGGCTTGGGATGCGGCTTGATAATATCGGTCAAGCACATCGAAGAGGCTGCCACGGGTGAAGGGAATTCCGCTAAAGTCACAGTACTCCGCTACGGGGTCGTCAGAGGAATCTGTCGTTGTGGCGAAAATCACTTCGTCGAGAGTCTTCGCCCGCGA
>CAILWD010000166.1 GCA_903837815.1 uncultured Chloroflexota bacterium
AAAACGTAATTGCGAATGGGCTGCCAGCCGAGACCCTGCTCAACGTCAACGTGCCGTTTCTCAAAGCGGAGGAAATCCGCGGCTTTCGCATCACCCGTCAGGGACTGCGCGTGTACCATAGCCGTCTCGACGAACGCGTCGACCCACGCGGACGCCCGTATTACTGGATCGGCGGCGATGCCCCCACCGGCGTTTCCGAATCAGGCACGGACGTTGGCGCGCTGGCCGATGGCTACGTCTCCGTCACCCCATTGCAACTCGACCTGACCGCCTATCGCGCCATTTCCGATCTGAACACCTGGAACTGGCAATCCCAACCGTTTGAATTACCGCTGCTTGCTCCTTCCGTTCTTGCGGCGGAAAAGTAAGCGACGTCACTTCTTCTCCTCATTGTGGTCTTTCTTGCGGAAGACGCTGCCTGCCCAAAGCGGCGGGCAGTTTGTTTTTAACGTCCCGAAGGTTGGCGTGAAGGCTTGTTTTTCCAATCAACCTTCGGGGCGGTGATAACGATGTATACTTGCCGCCATCCCAAATCAAAAGGACTCCCCATGCCCAACGGACTCGAACTCTTCCTTGCCGGGCTTGCCGCGCTGGCGGCTGGCGTAGTCAATGCCCTCGCCGGTGGCGGGACGCTCATCACCTTCCCCGCGTTGACCTTCCTCGGCATCCCAGCCGTCGCCGCGAACGTGACCAACACTGTGGCGCTTTGTCCAGGCTATTTCGGCGGGACCTTCGCGCAACGCAACGACCTGCGCGGACAGTCTCACCGCTTGTGGACTGTGATTCCAGCAGGAATTGTCGGCGGGTTGATCGGCGGATTCCTTCTCTTGCAAACGGGGGAAAAACTGTTCAGGGACCTCATCCCCTATCTGATCCTGCTTGCTTCGGGCTTGCTCGCCATGCAGGATACCGTCCGCGCGTGGCTGACGAAACGCCTGAGCGAACATCACAAGGGACGTCTCGAACGCTGGACCTGGCTCGTGACCGGGCTTGGCTCGATCTACGGCGGATACTTCGGCGCGGGTTTGGGCGTGATCCTGATGGCGGCGCTGGGACTGACCATCGAGGATACGTTGACGCGATTGAACGCGCTCAAGCAATCCATCTCGCTGGCGACCAACCTCACGGCGGCGATCTTCTTCCTTTTTTCGGGACAGGTGGTCTGGTCTGTGGCGTTGGTGATGGCGGTCGGCGCGCTCATCGGCGGGACTCTCGGCGGAAAACTCGCGGGCAGAATCAAACCATCCACCCTGCGGTGGACGGTGGTGACGATTGGCGTGATCGTTTCGGTGATTTATTTTGTACGGGGATAACGGGGCAAGGTGACAGTCACTTCGCAAGAGACTGTCACCTTACTTTTGTAGCGTCACGTCCACTTCATCGAGATGCCCGTCGCGGTGAATGGAGCGGACCACCCAGCGCTGGTTGAAGTTGTAGATTTCCTCCAGCAGGCCTTGCGGATATTCCTCCAGCCGCCTGTCCAGTTCCTCGGCGGTTTCGACGGCAAGTCGCGCCGCTTCACGCGGAGGAATCGCCGCCCAAAACGGCAGGGACAAATCGTTGACCACGATGTCAATTTGCGGCATCGACAGTTTGCCCTCTTTCGCGGTCATATCCAGCACGCACAGCACGCGCCTGTCCCAAAAGGCAAGGTGCGCCAGCGCAATCGCAACCGTCCAATGCTCGCCGACTCGGGTTTGCATTTCTTCATCCGTGAGGGTGGACGCCAGTTTTTTGATGCGCCCGGTGGATGCGCGGTTGAGGTCTTTGTAGGTGGGGTCGAGGGACATGGAAGGCTCTTTTTCAATTGTGGGTAGCGGCATAAGTCACGCTTACTTTACGGGCGGAAGTCCCAAGTCTTGGCAAATCTTTTTTGCCAATTGGTCGGCGACTTCCGTATGGCGCGGAACGGTGGATATTTTGTTTGCCTGCGGATTCCAATACACGCTATGTCGCCCGCCCTCGCGCAGTAATTTACAGCCGTTCTTTTCGAGATATTTGATAAATTCCCGCCTTTTCATGGATTACACCATTAACGGCTCGCGAATGATTTCATGTCCCGCAATTTGCTCCATGAGTAATTCCCGATTGACTTCGATAATCAATTGCACAGCCTCGCGCAGATTTTCACGGGCTTCATCGAGCGTTTTGCCTTGTGTATTTGCGCCCGGTAATTCTTCTACGTAGCCAAGCCACCATTCACCAACGTTCTCGAATATAGCGGTAAGTTTCATCTCTGCCTCCAATAAAAAGTATATCATGTATGCTCCGCAGTCCCGCCAGTTTTTTGATGCGCCCGGTGGATGCGCGGTTGAGGTCTTTGTAGGCGGGGTCGAGGGACATGGTTTTCCTCCAGCATTGTTACTCTTCAATAAAATAATCCGAATCAATTCTCTTCAATTCGTAAGAGGCAACCAGATTGACGCCAACGTTGTAATCGATCATCAATTGGCTCAAAGTCTCGCCATCGATGAGGGTGATCTTGCTTTCAATGCGGGAGGCGAATTCCTGTGCTTCTTTTGTGAATGTGGACGTGGTGATGAATATCCCCTTTTTTGCCCGCTGTCCTTGCAACGCCCCCGCAAACTTTTGGATTTCAGGTCGTCCGACTGGATTTTCCCATTTCTTGGCTTGGATATAGATTACATCCAGCCCAAGACGGTCCTCGTTGATGATCCCATCTATTCCGCCGTCACCGCTTTTTCCAATTGCCTTTCCTGCATCCTTGCGTGTGCCACCGTATCCCATTTTTACAAGGACATCGATTACCAGTGCCTCAAAGAACGAAGGAGAACAGTTCTTGACTGTTTGGAGAATTTCATCTGCCAGGCTCTGGCGAATTCTGGAGTATGCCAGTTCGATTGCCTCTTCCGGCGTCTGCGGTTCACCGCCGTTTTCAGAGGCTTCGTGATTTTCCACGGTTTTCTCCCGTCTCTCGCGGAACTGCACAAACTCATCGAACTGTTCGAGGAAATTCACAGTGATCTTCTCTGGCGGTTTTTTCAACACCTCCAACCCGCGTTTCGTCACTTGAAACCAACCGCGTCTTGGAGCCTCAAGCAATCCGGCTTTGCGGAGATAGGTTGCCGCCCATGCCACGCGATCATAGAATCGCGGCTTGCGTGCGCTGGGAATCAACTCAGCAAGTTCGGATTCTGACAAATCGAACTCCTTTGCCAGAATCTTTGTCGCATCTTTGAGTGAATGCTCTTTTTCATCTCCGTTTAGTTTGAGCAAAGGAAGCATCACAGATTGAAAGTCAGGAATGGACATTGTGTTCTCCCATCTTCTTTTACGATTGTCG
>CAILWD010000167.1 GCA_903837815.1 uncultured Chloroflexota bacterium
CACCGTAAATTACGGTGAACGACTCGAAGAAACCCATCACCGAAATCGAACGCGGCGAACTGGTGCGCGTGCGCCTGACGATGACCCTGCCCGAATCGATGCACTACCTCGTGGTCGAAGATCCGCTGCCCGCAGGCCTGGAAGCGCTGGACGCCTCCCTCGCCACCGACACGCTTGTCCCATCCGCGTACACCGCGCAGGATTACAAGGAGCGCGGCTGGGGTTGGTGGTACTTCAATCACATCGAATTGCGGGACGAGAAAGTAGTTCTGTCATCAGATTATCTCCCCGCTGGAACCTACGTCTATACCTACCTGGCGCGAGCCAGCGCGGCGGGCACGTTCAAGGTCATCCCCACCACCGCCTCCGAATTCTACTTCCCCGACGTGGGCGGGCGCGGCGCGGGCAGTTTATTTACGGTAAAATAATTTATGGAACGAATCATCATCGACATCCTTGGCTGGGTTGGTACTATTCTGTATCTCGCCGCCTACGGATTAATTTCCGCCAAAAAGGTGGAGGGAGACTCGTGGCTATATCAAGGATTGAACATCCTCGCGGGCATCTTCCTGATTATCAACACCTTTTACCTGCGGGCGTATCCGTCGGCAGGCTTGAACATCGCCTGGGTTGGAATTGCAATCCTCACCCTCGGGCGAAAAGTCTGGATTAAAAATGGCTGACCGCTACGCGTCCCGAAGAGACTTTTTGAAACTTGCCGCCGCCGCCCTGCTTGGGATTTCGGCAAACCCATTCATTCCGCAAACGGACGATGAACCCTACTTCACCGCGCCGCTCCTCTGGAACGGGACTCGCGCCTTTAAGCGCATGGCGTTCACCTATGACGATTGCTACCTGCTGAACAAAATGCAAGACCTTGAAGTTTTGCTGAATGAATACCCCGACTTCAAAGTGACCTTCTTCCCAGTCGGCTCGAAACTACTGAACCTCGAAGAGCAGGACAGCGGAATCTGGAAACGGCTGGTGGAGAAGGGTCATGAAATCGGCTATCACACCTTCGATCACGTCAATCTCGGAGTCATGTCGCCTGCCACCGCGTTGATGGATTACGACAAATGGTACGCCGCGCTAACCCAGGTCCTGGGCAGGGAATATAACGTCCGCTTTGTGCGTCCGCCCTACGACATCATCAGCTACACGATGGATGTCCTCTGCCAGGAGCGCGGACTGGTAGCGGTACTCTTCTCCATCGGCGGTGGCGGTGACCCCGGTATTGTGACAAGGGCAATCCAAAGAGGACAGGGCGGCGACATCATCCAGATGCATATTCGCACACAGGATTACAACTCCAGCGTACAGGTCTACCCGTGGCTAAAAGAAAACAACTGGGAACTGGTCACGATGAGTCAACTCTACGACGACTACCTGCGCGAGAAGGTCAACTCGGCGGGGTGTGACACAGAAGCGGGAAGTTCGCCGACAAGGACGTGCGTGGAATGAGAAAGTAGACAAGCAAACACCCACTTGTTTACCTTACCACATCCCCCGAATATTTATCCGCAAACAACGCGGGTTGTCCGCCTGTGTGCCAAAAGAGGACGGTTTCGTCCTTCTTGAAAACTCCCTTGCGAATTAAATCAATCATCCCCGCAGCGGCGCGTCCCGTGTAAACAGGATCAAGCAAGAGTCCTTCGGCGCTGGCGAATAATTTGATGGCTTCGCGCTCCCCATCTCCAAAGACGCCGTAGCCTGCCTGACAATAATCGTCGTTTGCCAGAACGTCATCGCCTGTGAACTCGATGCGTTCGCCGAGTTTTTCGCTGGCGCGAGTTGCCAGGACGGAAACGTTTTTCTTCAGGTCTGCCACAGACTCGTCGATGCTGATTCCCAGCGCCCTGCCCTTGAAACCGAACAACCGCTGACCCAGCACAATCCCCGCGTGCGTGCCGCCAGAGGATGTGCCAAAGACAATCCAATCAGGATTGATATTTTGCCTCATCAACTCCTCCATCGCAAAGGTATAACCCATTGCGCCCGTCACGCTGGAGCCGCCATAGGGGACGAGATAGGGCTTCTTCCCTGCGGCGACTGCTTTATCGAAAGTCTCCTGCAAAACACGGTCGCGGTCTTTTCGATCTGAGACGGTGATGATTTCCGCACCGAAGAGTTGGTCGAGCAGGAAGTTGGCTGTTGGCTGGCTGGGACGTTCACCCGTCAGCACGAGGGTGCAGGCAAAACCGAAGCGGGCGGCGGCGGCAACCGTCTGGCGGCAGTGATTCGACTGAATCGCGCCCGCAGAGATCAACACATCTGCGCCCTGTTCGCGGGCTTCTGCCACGAGAAATTCCAGTTTGCGGGTTTTGTTCCCGCCAAAGGCGAGTCCCGTCTGGTCGTCACGTTTGACAAGGATGCGCGGCCCGCCAAGGGTTTGAGTCAGGCGCGGGAGTTCTTCGATTGGAGTGGGAAGATGAGCAAAGTGCATGCGGGGGATGGTATTCATTTGACTCCTTGATTATCCACGAAGGTCACGAAGAGACACGAAATTAATATACAAATCGTTTCCATTCGAGTTTGGGGTGGCTGCCAAAATTGATCAGAACGCCGACTTTGTATCCAGTGGCTTTTAGATAATTGATAACTTGCGATTCCTCCCTGCCTGTTAATTGGTCGAGCGCCTTGAACTCGACGATTATTTTCTCGAAGCAGACCATGTCTGCAATGTATTCTTTTTTCAAGGTATGCTGCTTGTATTGAATCTGGATGATCTGTTGTGGCGCAAAAGGAATTTTCTTTGTGGCACATTCAATTTCCATAGCCTCCTGATAAACTGCCTCCAAAAATCCCGGGCCCAAAACGCGATGAACCTCAATCGCTGCACCCACAATCGCAAAGACCTCATCCTTGTAAATCAACTCAGTCATCACGCCTCCAAAAAACTTCGTGTTCCTTCGTGATATTCGTGGATTCTACTCCAAGCCCTGCTTCGTCTTTTCCTTCCCCCTCGACCTCATCAAATCCAGCACGCGGGGCATAACATCGGCATAGAGTTTGTACCAAAGTTTGGTCGGCGCAAAATCATACGCGCCAAGCGAGCGAACCACCTCCCCGCCCAAGCCTTCCTTGAAACGATACACGCCCCACATCGAGTCACTTTCGTCGAAGACTTCGGGCGCGCCCCACAAGTCGTAGGCGCTGCATCCGCTGGCTTTGGCACGCTTCATGGCTTCCCATTGCAGAAGATAGGTCGGCATTTTTTCGCGGTGGATACTACGCGACATGCCGTAAACATAATATGCACGTCCCGCAAACATGAACAAAAATATCGCGGCGACGGGTTCACCGTCTACTTCGGCGATCAAAGGCTGGCAGGTTGGCAGGTTTGAATGTTTGAAAGTTTCAAAGTTCGCCGCGAACAACTTCCACACCGTCATGTAGTAACCTTCGTCGCGGATGACGAACCCATCGCGGACGCTGGTCTCGGCATACATTTTGTAAAGCAGGGGCAAATCCTCCAGCGTGCCTACGCGCACAGAGACACCTTTCTTCTCGGAGAGGCGGATGTTGTAACGGGTCTTGGGTTTCATCCGCGCCAGCATTTCTTCCTCACTTGCAGATAAATCAACGAGAACGGTATTGCGAAATTGAATCTGGTCTGACGAATAAATCCATCCCCTGCGCGCCAATTCCACCGCCGTAATTTGACCGCTGTTTTCTTTGATCTCTCCCTCGCTTTCGGGGACTCCGCGCGCAAGCACGACATCGGGATCGATTTTGAGGAAGATGGCTCCCTGTTTTTGAGAGAAGGCTTGCAAGTCATTCAAGACGCGCGTTCTCAATGCGGTATCCTCCCAATTCAAAAGCGGACCTTTCGGCGCATAGAGAATCGACAGGCGGGCGGCAAATCCACGATTGAGAACTTGTTTTTTGAGGACAAGCGCGGCTGCCACAGGGAGATTGGCAATTGGTGATTGGAGACTGGTGGAGATGTGAAGTTTCCCATCATCTGTCCAAATTGCATAAAAGGGAGTCCAGCCGTATTTCGCCTTGACTTGTCCCCATTCATAGGTCTGTAGAAAATGCGGGGCGGGAAGTGCGGAGATGAGTTGATTCCAAAATTGGGATGGATGTGAGTTCATATTGGATTAAGGCGGATGAGTATAATACAGTCAAATTATTTCAAGGAGAAGTGACCATGTCACCAAAGAAAAAACCGAGCAAAGAAGAAACTCAAAAAACCGAGCGGACAATCCAGTACGTTGCAATTGCCATGATCGTCATTGTGGTTGCGATTATTGCCGCGCCTTACATTGCCAAATTGTACCCCAAAGCAGAGGAAGCAAAATCAGCAGCAGTGACCGACGTTGGGAGTGAGACCGCCTGCGCCGTGTTCGATTCCGTCCCCGCCGCCCCACAGTACAACGAAGCCCCCGCCATGTCAATCGACCAGTCGAAACAGTATTTTGCAACATTCAAGATGGCAAAGGGCGGCGAGTTCGTCGTGGAGTTATATCCAGCCAAGGCGCCGATCACGGTCAACAGTTTCGTATTCCTCGCCTGCAAAGATTATTACGACGGCGTGACCTTCCATCGCGTGATCGAAGGCTTTATGGCACAGGGCGGCGACCCGACAGGCACAGGTTCGGGCGGACCGGGCTATTCATTTGTGGACGAACCCAACGACCTGGGTTTCGACAAGGAAGGCATATTGGCAATGGCAAACGCCGGTCCAAACACCAATGGAAGCCAGTTTTTCATCACCTACGCCCCCACCGCTCACCTGAATGGACTTCACACCATCTTTGGGCAGGTAGTCGAAGGGATGGATATCGTGAATGGGCTTACCCGCGGCGACCCGCAAGTACCTAATTTCAAGGGCGACGTTATCGAGACGATTGCAATCACGGTGAAGTAGAAATTCAAGGATGAGGGATGAAAGGAGAAGGATGAAGTCAGGTGCTTCATCCTTCTCCTTGTTAAACATATAGGACTTACGCAAAACTGAGTGATTGACGAACAGG
>CAILWD010000168.1 GCA_903837815.1 uncultured Chloroflexota bacterium
GGCTTGTGGGCTTTACACGGCGCGTTTTCCCTCTGGCAGTTTTTAGCATCCCATCCATCCCCGTCTATTGAAGAAACCCTGCTTGCCTCAGCATTACTGTTTTGGCCGGCATTGAACTTTTTTTTGATTTTTTCCCTCTTCCGAAATTCTGCCTGGCTTGTACGCCTGCTTGACACACTCAAAATCCCATCTGTCAAAGATCAAATCTTTCTCGTCGTCACGTTGATATTTTCCCTGCGCACCTGCCTGGGGATTTTTCAATCCGTCGCCGACCACAGCGCAATCTGGTTTGTTGGTTACATCAATCGCCTGTCGCCCCTCCTCGACCTGGCGGCAATCACCTCGGCGGAAGTGGCGGCGTTGATTTTATTCGTTGCCTTCCGCGACAATCTTACAAACAGAACATGGCTCAAGCCATTTTTAGTAAAACTTGTCTTCATTCTTGCCTTATTTGGCGGCATCGCCTTTTACATGTCACAAACCCGCATGGGCATCGATGTCATCTACAAAGGTGATTGGGCGCGCGGACTCCCCGCCGTGCCTTTGCTTGAATGGCAGATTCTCCTCGCCTGTCTCATTTGCGGGGGAGTGATTTTGATCGAGACTCGTCCCAGCCTCAAGCGGATTCCCCATCCCGATTTTTGGATTGCGCTTGCAGTTTGGGGCTTCGCCGCTACCCTTTGGCTGAGTCAGCCCATCGTGACCAACTCCGCCGCGCTCGAGCCGCTTGAACCCAATTTTGAGATTTACCCTTTCAACGATTCCCAGACGTACGATGAGTTTTCGCAGTCGCTTTTGATCGGCAACGGCTTTGACGCGAAAATCCCCCAACGCCCGCTCTACATCCTCTTCCTAACCATCCTGCACCTCGTCGTCGGACAAAGTTACGAAAAAATGATTGTGGGGCAGACACTGGTATTTGCCCTTTTCCCCGCCCTGCTTTACCTGTTTGGCAGGGAGTTCTTTGGCCGCCCGCTTGGGCTTTCGATTGCCCTGCTTGCCATTTTACGCGACATTAACTCGAATCTTGTTTCACCCTTCACGGGCAACATCACCTACTCCAAACTCTACCTGTCCGAAATCCCCACCGCCATGTTTTTGATTTTGTTTTTGTGGGTCGGCATCCGTTGGATCCGTTCAGGCTTCCCCGCCTTTTCGGGGTTTCTCATGGGCGGAATTTTAGGCATCGCCATGTTGATTCGTACACAGGTCATCGTTGCCCTGCCCGTGATTATTTTCATTGCCGTTTTGCACCAGCCGCGAAAGTTCAAAACAATTTTTCGCAGCGCAATATTGATGCTCGCCGTCTTGTTGTTGATCGCCGCTCCCTGGCTTTGGCGCAACTGGAGGCTGACCGGAAGCGTCATCTTCGACAGCCCCGAATCACAGACGATTAACCTCGCCCTGCGCTACAGCCGCCTGAACGGGATCGAGCCGCAGGCATTGCCTTTGCCGGGTGAAACCAGCACAGAGTACACTGAACGCCTTCAGCGGATTGCGCGCGAAGCGATTTGGGCCAACCCGACCGGAGCGGCAAAGGGCATTTTCAGCTCGTTCCTTAACCATGGCGTAGACAATCTGTTACTCTTCCCTCTTCAAAATGACATAAAAAGTCTGGGCGAAATTATCGTTCCCACAACTGCCTTTTGGGAAGGATGGGAAGGCGCGCCAACTTCATCTCAACTGGCTTTGATTTTGCTCTACATCTTTCTACTGGGACTTGGCATTGCGGCTGCCTGGCATCGCAACGGCTGGATCGGGCTTTTGCCCCTCGCTCTCAACCTTGTCTACAACTTATGGACTTCGCTTGCCCTGCTTTCCGGTCAGCGCTTTCTGGTCAGCATGGACTGGTCTATTTACATGTATTACATGCTTGGCTTGTTTGCCCTATTGAGTGTATTCTTCTTTGCGCTGGAACGCGGGCGAACTGTGATCTACAGGTGGTATGAACTCAGCACAATGCCGCCAATGGCCCCGCCTAATCCAAAGTCATGGCAATATCTTTTGGCTGGGGTATTGTTCCTTGGAGTGGGAATCTCCCTTCCGCTGGTGGAAAAAGCTTTTCCGCAAAGATACCCCTCTTTGTCTCAGCCGGAACTGGCGCAGATTGTATCGTCCTCGCCCGCGCTCGATTCCTTTGCTTGCGCAAAGAAAATCATAGCTGGCAGTGAGGTCAATTTTCTGCGCGGGCGGGCGTTGTATCCGCGTTACTATGAAGCAGGCGGCGGCGAATGGTTTACCGACTCTTTCGGCTATAAAGCCACAGACAGTGGCAGGCTGGTTTTCACCCTGCTGAATGAATCTGGCGGACGCATCGTTTTCCCCCTCGATGCGTCTCCTGAATTCTTCCCGCACACTGCCGATGTGACCCTGGTCTATGGCAGGGATCGAGCGCTTTGGTTTGCGCTTGTCCAAAAAGATGATCGCCAGGCGTTTTACATTTCCACAGATTTCGACAATTCCCTGTGTTATTGATGTGCTGGTAAACAAAAACAGCCCCCGACGTATCGGAGGCTGTTTTTGTTTTTTAAACGAACTTGATTCTTCGGGCGGCGAACATTACCATTTTCAAAAGTAACACCCCATGCTTCCAACGTGAAATGTTGGTTGTGCCGTAGGTGCGGTCACGGTAGCGGATGGGCAGGTCGACAATTTTGCGGTTGAGTTTTGCCGCACCGAAAATCAGGTCGAAATCGCCGAAGGGGTCGAAGTCGCCGAAATAGGATCGGTTGGCGGCAATCTTGGCGTAGTCGTCACGCCACATCACTTTCGTTCCGCATAAGGTGTCCTTGATGGACTGTCCCAGAAGCCATGAAAAGGTCATGCTGAACGCCTTGTTGCCGAGGAAGTTGAGGAAGCGCATGGCTTCTTTTTCCATCGGATAGACCAGCCTCACGCCATTGATAAACTCGCCCTTGCCCGAAGCGATAGCCTCATAAAAACGCGGCAGGTCTTCAGGCGGGACAGTCAGGTCAGCATCGAGGATCATCAAAATATCGCCTGTGGCCTTCTCGAAGCCCAGGCGAATGGCGTCCGCTTTGCCAATGCCCGGTTGGCGGAAGAGCAGGCTGGGGGTGTCGGGATGGAGCGGCATCTCCCGTTCGATGGTTTCGTAGGTGTTATCGCGGGAATGTCCTTCGACGAAGACGATTTCCGTCCCGCTGCCCATCTTTGGCACGCGCTCGAAAATATTTTTGATGTTGCCCGCCTCGTTGCGCGCCGCAATCACCACCGAAACGCTGGGGTTATCTACAGGCTTTGGCGCGGGGCGGGCGATGACAAAGTTGGAGAGCGCAAATTCGCGGAAGGGCCACAACTTGACAAGATAACGATCTGCCAGCCCACCGAGTGGCAGGGGCCAGAGAATTTCCTGCGAGGAGCGGATGCTTTCAAAGCCGGCAAGTTGCAGCATGTTGTTGAGGTCTTCGCGAGTCAGCCAGTTTTGACTCAGCATGGGAGATGCAAGGTTAAGGCTTTGGACGATGGCAAGCGGCAAGTGCCAGAGGTGACTGTAGTAGTTGAGAATCAGGCGGGTATGCGGTTCGCAAAAACGCCGTGCCTGTTCCAGCGCCCGCTGCACGTCCCATAGATCGTTGACCGTATCTGAGAGGATGATAATATCGAACTTTCCTTCAATATCCGAAAGGTCGTGCGCGTCGCGTTGATGAAATTCAAATTGCGGATATTTCTTTTTGGCGCGGGTGACCATCTCGGAAGAAAAATCAATGCCGACGCCGTGAGCAGGTTGCAGGCTGGCGAGCAGGTCGCCCATGCCGCAGCCAATTTCCAGCACGCGCTGATTGGAACTGACAAGATAACGGTAGATTTCGCCCAGGCGGCGGTGATACCATTTGCCCATGCCGCTCCAGCGGTCGCGTTTTTGGGCAATGGAATCCCAGTGAGCCATACGGGTCTGGTGATAGGTTTTACCTGCTTTATCGAAAATAGGAAAAGTGTTCATGTTTTGATTCTGCCTGAATGATGGTGAGAGGGGATAATCAATGTCCATTCTGCTTTAGCAATGGTTTGAAGTAAAACAGATGAATCAGTAATGCGATAGATGCGACAACAAAAAAAAGAATTTGATGCCGGGTACGAATTCTAACCGGGTATTTAATTGTATATTGCCTTCCATTTGTTCCAGGATTGCTGTTATCTGATGTCGAGAAAGATAATACCTGGTTTTTGAATAGATAACCTCCTCTTCCATAATTGGCAATCAGGGATAACGGCTCGTGCGGTTTTGCCAACAGGATGCCGTCTTCATACAGGTAAGACGGGAAATCCCAAAAAGTCGTGTCGCTGATTGAACTGTTGTTAAGGCTGAATGTGTATAGATTGTCGCGAAGATGTTGAATCTGGTTCGGGCTAATTGTCTTTTTCTCCCACGCAATTGGGACAAGCCCGCTTGTGTGCAGTAGTAATAATATTCCGCTGGCGGCAAGCGTCATGTTGAGTACGGCAAAGGGCGCTTTGCCGGGTGGGAATTTATTAATCTCAAATGCCCAAATCATTGCAAAGATAAATGTAAGCCATAGACCTGCTTTCTGCAAGACTTGCTGGGAAACCGGCAGTATTCCATCCGGTATACCGGGAGTATGGCTGGTTCTGACGCTCTCCGGAGCGGCAAAATAGAATCTGTCCAATTGTATTCTGTCAATGCATAAACTTTGAACGCCGTGTTTGGGGATGCCTTTTGTAATCAGGAATACGCTTGCTGGTAATGTTGAACTGCTCTTGTCTGCCAAAGTGGTCGTAATGGTAATGGCTGTTCCATCTTCCATGTCCATTATTAAAGCTCTCTCTTCCACTTCCATTTGTTGTATGTGAATGGTTCCTGCCAATCTAAAAAACTCAACGTGGGGAAGATATACGCTTCCATTCTGGCGATTTAAGATAATGCTTGAGCCGTCAGCGATTGAAAAATTTACAGCCTTTTGATCCGTCTTGCAGGCGGTTGTGAGGGTATTTTGGGGAGGATATCCGCTGTGCTTTACAATGACAGGCAGGATAAAACTTGTGAGTAGCACGGCCATGCTTATCACAAGTGGCACTTGCGCGCCTGCCCCGATATCGGCCATTTTATGCGTCTCAGGTAATAATTTTTTAGGAAGAGAGGTTCCTGCAGCGACGATGTAGATGCTCATCGGAATGGTTGCTGCGTATACCCGCATCATTGTTGAATCGGCGGGTGGGACAAGCCCGACTGAAAAGAGGATGCCGGCAAAAAAAGAAAGCAATATACTGTATTCTTTTTGCCTTCGTTTTCCAATAGCAATAAGCAAGCCGGTAATGCTTAATGTCCAGGATGCTAAATTTATAAAGTTTCTGCGCGCAGATTTCAATAACACAAAACTAAATGCGCCGTTTGAAGACTCGAAATAATCTTTATAAGCTCCTGCGACCCCTTTGATGAATAATAGGGGATTTTCCCGGATCTTTTGAAGCGCCAAAACGTAAATTTCATCCGTGCTTGCATGTGGATGATCTCCGATTGCCTGTTCCCACCCCTTATTTCCCGATGCCAGCCCATAAAGTGTGAATGAATAATTGGAAAATGCCTTTGCTGCGGGCGAATTAATTGTTTTTACAAGCGCCAGATTCGCCGCCATGCCCAGCCCTATGATAAGGAGGGCTGAAATAAGAGATTTCCATGGCTTGTGGTCACTGCGAAAAGCAATTCCTGCCCAAATGGCCAGTGATGGAAGTATCAAGAACGCCCCGGCTCTCGCGTTGAGGCCGGTGGTCAAAAGAAACAATCCATAAAGAATGAAGTTCAACTTGTTTTTTACAGAACCCTGCAGTAAAAAAACCAATGCCATATTTCCAAAAAAAAATCCGATGTTCTCGGTTAGCAATGTCCCGCTAAACCGGCGAAAGAACATGTAACCAAATACAAAGTATATGGCGGCTGCAAGGTTGCTTTTTAGGCTTTGACGCACTTCTTGTGCGGCTAAATATACGGCAACAGCATTGAGTATTGTCAGTGTGACCAGCGTTTCCTGCAGGTTGCTATTCAGCGCCTTCATGATTACAGAGAGGAAAGCGGTGAAGATTGGACGGTATGACGATGTGCCGACGAGGCTAAATCCATGAATGATACTTTGCGCGCCTTGATAATATGCATTGGCGTCCAACAAGGGCAGCAACCCTCCCAGCACGGAGTAATAGTAGGCAATCTGCCATTTGAGAATCAGCGATAGGGAAAACAGGACCAAAGCGAATGTAAAACTTAGAGCCTTCCCCCACCAGGTGTCCCAGCGAAACAGTAGCGCAAACACAACGACGAGAAAAATAACGCGTTCCAGCCCAAATTCATAGTACTGTCTTGCAAACTCTATGGCAGGTGGTGAGGTTAATATTGAGGCGGTAACCAAGGTGGGAATTAGCAACATCCCGCCCCATTGTATGATGCGCCACAGGATGCCATTCTCCTTTACGGAAAGTTTTGTTGTTATTTGTTTAAATATCATCAAATCGTTCCTTTTTATAGGAGCATCTTTTTAGCAGATCATAAGGCCTGCCCACTTGATTCGAGGTATAATTCAGTGGCTGAATTTTGGAATTATAAAGCATGAATGTCGAATCTACAAACGAAGAACTTCGTGAACTTACCCTCCTTGAGAAGATCGAAAATGATCCCGATGTAAACCAATCCGCGCTGGCGACCCAGTTGGGGGTGGCGGTTGGCACGGTGAACTGGCATTTAAAGCGGCTGATTGCCAAAGGCGCAGTGAAAGTCTCCCGCGCCGAGCGCAAGAAGCTGCGCTACATCATCACGCCCGAAGGGCTTGCCCTGCGCGCCCGCCTCGCGGTGGATTACGTGGAACGTTCGTTTTCGGTTTACCGCCACACGCGCCAGCGGGTGAAGGATTACCTTGTCAAAGTGCGAAATGCGGGATATGACCGTGTGCGCATTCTCGGTTCTGGCGATGTCGCGGATATTTGCAAATTAACCTGCATCGAGCAGGGCGTTGCGGTTGTGAGCGATAAATCTGCGCCCGCGCTTGTTTTGGAAGGATATAAAATTAGATTGGAGGGCTTGGAATGACCGAACGCCATATTTTGATTACCGGGGGGGCGGGATATATCGGCTCCATCCTGACTTCGGAATTGTTGCGCCAAAATTACAGGGTAACCATCCTCGACAGCCTTTTGTTTGGCGGCGAAAGCATCCTGCCGTTTCTGAGTCACCCGGATTTTCATTTTGTCAAAACCGATGTGACCGAGCCGCGCGCCGTGCGGGATGCCCTGAAACGCGAGTGGCAGAAACCAGATGCAGTGGTTCATCTTGCGGGCATTGTCGGCTTTCCTGCCTGTCAGGCGGTGGGCAAGCAGGTGGCTTGGAAATACAATTTCGAAGCCACGAAACAGGTCTTCGAGCAGGCGTCAGATTTGGGCGTGGGGCGGTTTGTGTTCGCGTCCACCTACAGCAATTATGGCTTATCCGAAGACGGAAAGCCTGTCACCGAAGAATCCCCTTTGAATCCGCAATCGTTGTACGCGGAAACGAAGATCGCGGCGGAGGAATATCTGTTCGCTCAAAAGGATGGGGCATGTGCGCCGCTCCTTTTCCGCTTTGCCACGCTCTACGGCATTTCACCCCGCACCCGCTTCGACTTGATTGTGAATCAATTTGTGCTGGAGGCGTTCACCAAACGCGAGTTGATCATCTACCAGCGCGGATATTCGCGTTCGTTCGTCCACATCCGCGACGTGGTGCGCGGCGTTATCATGGGGCTGGAAGCGGATCAAAATAAAGTTCGCGGGCAGGTCTTCAATCTGGGAGCCGAGAACGGCAATTATTCCAAGAACGATATTGTCAGTTATGTGTTGAGACGCATGCCTGAAACGATGGTCGAATACAAAGACTTGACCTTCGGCGGCGATATGCGCGACATCACGGTCTCGTTCGAAAAGATCAAGCGCGTGCTTGGGTTCGATACCACGCTGACAGTGGATGACGGCGTGCGCGAGGTTTTGTTTGCGCTGAAATCGGGCTTGATCCGCAACCCGACGGATGACCGCTATCGAAACGCGCAGTTTATTGTACAGTAGAAGGTAAGCAGGAGAATTTCAAAGTGGAAACATTCTGGCAAAATAAGAAGGTAATCGTCACTGGCGGCGCGGGGTTTCTGGGTTCGTTTGTGATTGCGAAATTAAAGGAACGCGGCGCAACCGATATTTTTATCCCGCGCATCGAAGACTATAATTTGGCCGACCCAGCCGACATCAAACGCATGTACGCGGATACACTGGCAGGCATCGACCCGAAGAACGTGGTCATCATTCACCTCGCCGCCAACGTGGGCGGAATCGGCGCAAACATGGCGCATCCCGCCGAATTCTTTTACGATAACCTGATGATGGGCGTGGAACTCATGCACCAGGCGTACAAGAACGGCGTGGGCAAGTTCGTTGCCATTGGCACAGTTTGCGCTTATCCCAAGTTCACGCCTGTCCCGTTCAAGGAAGATGATTTGTGGAACGGTTATCCCGAAGAGACCAACGCGCCGTACGGTCTTGCCAAGAAGATGATGCTGGTGCAGGCGCAGGCGTATCGCCAGCAATACGGTTTCAACGCGATCTTCCTTCTGCCAGTGAATCTGTACGGTCCGCGCGATAATTTCAATCCCAAGTCATCGCATGTGATTCCTGCTTTGATTCGCAAGGCAATCGAAGCCACCGAACGCGGCGACAAGGAACTGCCCATCTGGGGCGACGGCTCTCCGACCCGCGAATTTTTGTACGTCGAAGACGCCGCCAACGGCATTGTGACTGCCGCCGAAAATTACAACGGCGACCTGCCCGTTAACCTCGGCTCTGGCTATGAAATCTCCATCAAAGACTTGAGCGAGATGATTGCCAAAATGACTGGCTTCACGGGTAAACTTGTCTGGCAGACCGACAAACCCAACGGTCAGCCCCGTCGCGGATTGGATGTTTCTCGCGCCAAAGAACTCTTCGGCTGGAGCGCGCAGGTCCCGTTTGAAGAAGGCATGAAGCGCACGATTGAGTGGTTCAAAGAGAACCGAAAGATAGTAGAGAGTAGAGAGTAGAGAACTAGTTACTAGTCATCTAATCTCTAATCATCTTATGACTGAACTTGTAAAGCAAGAACCCCACACCGTTTTCATCAAGCCTTCCAAAGGTCTTGCCGCGTTGAACATGCGCGACCTGTGGATGTACCGCGAGTTGATTTTCTTCATGGTCTGGCGCGATGTAAAAGTAAAATACAAGCAAACCCTGCTCGGTATGGCATGGGCGGTGATTCAACCCGTGATGACCATGCTGGTCTTTTCGTTCCTTTTTGGCAAAGTCGCCAAGCTTCCCACCGAAGGTATTCCGTACCCCGTCTTTGCCTTTGCCGCGCTGCTGCCGTGGGGGCTTTTCGTGACCGCGCTCAATCAAGGCAGCCGCTCGCTGGTGGCGCACAACAACATGGTGACGAAAATCTACTTCCCGCGCCTCATCCTGCCGATGTCCTCGGTCTTTGCGGGGCTGGTGGATTTCGCCATCGCCTTCGTTATTTTGGTCATCTTGATGTTTTATTATCAGGTGACTCCCGCCTGGAATTTGGTTTGGACTCTGCCGCTCTTCCTGCTGCTGGCGATTGTGACCGCGCTTGGCGTGGCGCTCTGGCTCTCGGCAATTAACGTCCAGTATCGGGACGTGAATCAAGCCCTGCCGTTTTTGACTCAGTTTTGGCTGTTCGCCACACCCGTCGCCTATTCCGCCTCGGTCATCTCTGAGA
>CAILWD010000169.1 GCA_903837815.1 uncultured Chloroflexota bacterium
AGAACACCATCACCTGGTGATCTCCGATGAAGCCCTCGAAGCGGCAGCCCACTTATCGTCAAGATATGTGACCGAACGTTTCTTGCCCGACAAAGCCATCGACTTGATCGATGAGTCATCCTCACGCGTGCGCATGTACAAGAGTCCTGCCGCCAAACATGCCAAGGATTTATTTGGTCAATTGCGCTCCGCACGCCAGAACCGTTCGCTTGCGCAGGAGGAAGGCAACGCTGAGGACATCAAGGAATGGGAAGAGAAGGAACTTGATCTCAGCGAGCAGATCGAACGACTGCGCACAGGCTGGGACCGCGCCAGCAGCCCCGTCGTTTCGGCGGAGGATATTGCCGAAGTGGTCTCCATGTGGACCGGTGTGCCGTTGATGCAATTGGCGGAAGCTGAATCACAGCGCCTGCTCAAGATGGAAGACGAATTACGGCACTCGATCATCGGCCAGGAAGATGCGATCATCGCCATCTCACGCGCGGTCCGCCGTGCACGCGCCGGTTTGAAAGACCCGCGTCGCCCGATCGGTTCATTCATGTTCCTCGGCCCGACCGGTGTCGGCAAGACCGAACTGACCAAGGCGCTCGCCAAGTTCATGTTCGGCAGCGAAGAAGCCGCCATCCAATTGGACATGTCTGAGTTCATGGAACGTCACACCGCCGCGCGTTTGGTCGGCGCTCCTCCTGGATATGTCGGCTACGAAGATGCGGGTCAACTGACCGAAGCCCTGCGCCGCCGCCCATATTCGATCATCGTATTCGATGAAATCGAAAAGGCTCACCCCGAAGTCCACAACATGCTTTTGCAAATCATGGAAGAAGGTCACCTGAGCGACGCGAAAGGTCGCAAGGTGGACTTCCGCAATGCCATCATCGTCATGACCTCGAACATCGGCGCGGACGTGATCAAGAAGCAGACCTCGCTCGGATTTTCCTTGAAGCGCGATGAAGTCACCGAGGAACGCCTGTCCTATGAAGACATGCGCAAGAAACTGAACGAATCGCTCAAACGCGCCTTCCGCCCTGAATTCATCAACCGCATGGATTCGGTGGTCATCTTCCGCTCGTTGAACAAGGAAGACATCCAGAATATCGTCTCGCTCGAATTGGACAAGGTGGCGGAACGTTTGAAGGATCACGAACTGACCCTGACCGCCTCCGAAGAAGCCCTCACCCTGCTGGCGGAGCAAGGCTACGACGCCGAGTTTGGCGCCCGCCCGCTGCGCCGCGTAATCCAGCAAAAGGTGGAAGACCCGCTTTCGGACAGGTTGCTGGCTGGCGAATTCGTCAACGGCGACTCGGTGAAGGTGGACATCAACGACGACGGCGAACTGGTTCTGAAAAAGTCCGAAGAACCACAGGCTGAACCGAGTTTATAGAAAATCAATAAACCCTAAAGGTCTTCGAGACCTTTAGGGTTTTCTCCCTCATGACCAAGCAAGAACTCTTCAAGCAAGCCGATTACACCTTCCAGCGCGGAAACCGCGAACTGGCGAGGAAATATCTCCAGGATTACCTCATTCAATATCCGCAGGACGAAGCCGCATGGATGCTAATGGCGAAGATGGTGGATGAGCCACAGCAGAAGATCGAATGCTATCAGCGGGTTCTCAAAATCAACCCAAACAACACCGAAGCAAAAATCTGGGTCACCCGCATCGAGTCACCGACCAAGCCGCTTCCGAGAAACAATCCCCCAAGTCAATTTCAGGTTTCGCGTCCATATAAAAAAGTATTGCGCTGGGTGGGCATTTTCACAGCGTTGGCGGTTCTCTTCGGCGCGACCTCGTACGCCGTGGCGCGTCGAAATCCAGAATCAGCGGTGGCGAAATTGATAGTCATCGCCACACCAACGATGTTCACCGAAATTTCGAGCGCGGGCAACGTCGCTGCCCAAACCCGAGCCGAGATGAGCGCAAAATATCCGCAGTACGCGCCGCTGGTGGATGCGCTGATCGGCTTCGCCGTTAACAACGCGAACAGTGGATTGGAAGGCGCGCCCGAACGTCCTGGCGCGGAAATCATCCCATCGGATGAAACAGCGCAGGAAGTTAAAATCACGCTCGAAAATTCCATGCCCGCGCCTGGCTCCCTTTCATCCATCTCACTCACGGAACGGGAACTAACCTCATGGCTGGCGATGGAAATGAAGGAAAATCCCGACCTGCCGTTGAGCGATGTGCAGGTTTACATACGGGATGAAAAAATCCAAATCTGGGGCATGGTCACTGGCAGCACCGACTCCACCTCCGCCCTGTTTGTGGGGAACCTAATGATCGACTCAAACAAGAAGCCATCCATCGAGATCGAGTCCATGCAAATTGGGACGCAGGTCATCCCTGGAGCGCTGGTCTCCCAGATGGAGTCATGGATCAATCAGATGCTTTTGGAGAACATCGAAAAAATGGCTCCAGGGCTGGAGTTGATGAACGTCAACGTCAGCAGCGGCATGGTCACGATTTCGGGGATGAGATAGAAAATCTGTCCAGGGGGTATAATTCCATATATCCATATTCCAGGAGGAACTCTGTGGCTGATCCACGTGTAACCAAATTTGCCAAAGTATTGGTCGAACATTCCGCCCGCGTTGTCGCAGGTGACCGCTTCCTGCTCGAAGGCACAACCGCCGCCGAGCCGTTGCTGCGCGAACTCTACATCCAAATGCTGGAGAAGGGCGCGCATCCGCACTTGATGATGACCCTGCCAGGGTTGATGCCTTTCAGTCAGGAGGAAATGTACCTGACCTACGCAAAGGACGCACAACTTGATTTTGTGCCGACGTTCTACAAACTGGCTTATGAACAATTCGAGGGACGTATTCGGGTTCATTCATCGACCAACCCACATGGGACGACGAACATCGACCCCGCAAAAATCCAGCGTTATCACAAGGGACTGGCAACCATCACCGAGACCCAATTCCGACGCGGAGGCGAGGGGACGTTCAAATGGGTCACCACCCTCTTTCCCACTGACGGTTATGCACAGGATGCAAGCATGAGTCTCAAGGAATATGAGGACTTCGTGTTTGGCGCAGTCCATGCCAACGAAGATGATCCCGTTGCGTTTTGGAAGACGGTTGAGAGCAAACAGCAATCCGCCATCGATTACATGAAGGGCAAGAGTCAGGTCATCCTGCGCGGGCCCAACGTGGATTTGACACTCTCGATCAAGGGACGCAAGTTCATGAATTCATTCGGCACCTTCAACATGCCCGACGGCGAGATTTATACAGGTCCTGTCGAAGACTCAGCCAACGGCTGGGTGAAGTTCACCTACCCTGCCAACTACGGCGGCACCAGCGTCGAAGGCGCGGAAATCACCATCTCCAACGGGCGGGTGGTTACTGCAAAAGCCAATAAGAACGAAGCTTTCCTGCTCAAGACATTAGACATTGACACAGGCTCACGTTACATCGGCGAATTTGCCATTGGCACCAATTTCGATATCCAACGCTTCACGGGTAACATCCTCTTCGATGAAAAGATCGGCGGCTCCTTCCACATGGCATTCGGCGCCGGCTACCCCGAAACTGGTTCCACCAACAAGAGCGCCATTCACTGGGACATGATCTGCGACCTGCGGACGGATTCCGAAATTCTCGTGGACGGTGAACTGTTCTACAAGAATGGGCAGTTTGTGTTCGAGAAATAGTTGACGGGTTGGAAGGTTTGAAAGTTTGAAGGTTGAGGTCTCAAACGCCTCGACCTTTTTGTTTCAAGATGCTGCTGCATTGCAAAGTAGTGGCTTTCTTGCAATTCACTCCCCCGCCCCATATAATAACCCAAATGGAAAATCAAACTTTTAGACATACATTGCAAACTATCCTGCGCTGGTTCGTTCCAGTCGCGGCAATCCTTGCCTTTGCCGCGTGGATGTACCTTTCACCCGAAGGCGCCCTCGGCAAGCTGGATGCGGTCGGGTACGCCGTCTGTCACCGCATCGACGCGCGGTCATTCCATATCCATGATAGACAACTTCCGCTGTGCGCGCGCTGCACAGGCGAATTCTACGCGGCGGGCATGGGACTCATCTTCCAGCTTTTCGTCAGCCGCAAGCGGAGCAAACTCCCCTCGCGCGGAATCATTGCCGTATTCGTTCTCTTCTTCCTCGCGTTCGGCATCGACGGAAGCAACTCTTATCTTTACCTGCTCAAACAAACATCGCATGGCGCGTTGGATAAAATTCCCAACCTGTATACGCCGAACAACATCCTGCGCCTCTTCACAGGCAGCGGCATGGGAATTGTCCTCGCGGCAGTTTTGTATCCCGTTGTCAACCAGACCCTGTGGCGCGAACTGGACTCACGTCCTGCCATCGAATGGAAATCACTTGGCATTTTGATTGGATTGATTGTCGGAATCAACCTGCTCATCCTGACCGACAACCCAATCGCGCTTTATCCAATCGCCTATCTCAGCGCGCTTGGCACGTTGTCCCTGCTGGTGATTGTCT
>CAILWD010000170.1 GCA_903837815.1 uncultured Chloroflexota bacterium
CCGCCTGAAACTTGTTCAAGTCCGACGGCAATTGCACCGAGTCTATCCGCAGGGGCAAAGGGTTGCCGTCGAGCGAAGCGGTCAACAGCGCGGCGCGGTCACGCCCCCAGTCGTCCATCTCCTGTTGGCTGAGAGTCCCATCCTGATTCGAGTCGGCTTCATACCAGATGAACGAAGTCAACATCGCACCAGGCTTGATTTCCCATTCGATGTTCAGGCGGTCACGGGAAAACTTGACATGAAGCGTGTGGGCATACACGTCCGCAGGGTGGGCGGCGGCGCGGGAGAGGGGGAGAAAGAAAATGGAAAGCAGAGGGAATAAAAGAAATAATCTCTTCATGTTGTGGAATCCAGAAGTTCTACTTCTGGACTGACATTGAATGCTCCGCAAGTAGAACTTGCGGACTCCAGAATTTACGGCAACCACTGCGGATTCAACCCTTCGCCCAAAACAAGCGGCGCGGACATGCCAGATTCCCACACGCCGATTTCAGGTTTGAACTTACCTTTGAGTTTGAACTGCTGAAAGACCAACGCGCTGCCCCAAGGATTCCAACTGGGCTGGTTGTAGGTGTAGCCTTCCTCATCGGCGATGATGATGCCGTCGAGGATGCCAGGGTCGAAGAGCCAGAAGACTTGCGCGGGAGAGTCTTCGCTTTTGCGGAAGCCGAGCACAACTTCATATTCGGCAGGCGACCATGCCAGCGAATAATACGAGTAGTCGATTTCGTCGTTTTCGCCGAGCAGTGTGGTTGTGTCGTTGAGCGATAAATCGGCGAGACGGACGCGGGTGTGCAAGCCGTTCTCTCTCTGCTGGATGTCGGTGAACATGAACTTCGCGCTGTCGGCTGACCAGGTGACGGGTCCGCCCGTGTTCGAGGGGAAGACAAACTGTTGGCTGGTCGCCAAGTCGAACATGCGGATTTGGTCGGCAAGTCCGTCGTAGGATGTGACCTTTTGCGAGTCAGGCGACCAGGCGGGACCGTAGCCCAAAATCTGCTGGTCGGCGTAGACGGCGTTGTTGCTCCCGCTTTGCAAATCCAAAACCCAAATGCGCGGTGAGCCAAAGGGCAGGTCGGGGCTGGGTCCAGCAGCTTCACGCGAGTAGGTAATTCGCAAGCCGTTGGGGGCGATGGCGGGCATGGTGCAGCGGTCAAGTCCGCAGTCGAGGAGAAGCGCCGCGTCGATTCCGCTGCGGCTGACTCGCCACAGGTCGATGCCTGCCTTTTCGTTTGCCACGGGGAAGATGATGAACTCGCCGTCGGAGGATGCGTTGAACGAGATGACTTTCACGCCTTCGGGAGTCAAACGTCGGGCAGGTTCGCCGTCCAAGCCGATTGCCCAGACCGCGCTTTCTCCGTCGCCTGTTTGCAGGAACGCCACCAGCGGGTCGCGGACTTTCATCTGCCACGAGTGTTCGCGTTTCAGTTCCGCGCCGTCGTCGGTCAAAATGCCTGGGCGGAGACTCAGCCTGTAGTCGGTTGCCAACTCGAAGGGGCGGGAGGGGGAAAAGGTCAGGGAGCGGGAATCAAGCCACTCGATTCGTCCATCCACGGCGGGTTGAATATCCAACAAGGCTTCTGCCATTTGTGGATTGACGGGTTCGGAGAAGGTCAGCGTGATTTTTTGAAACGGCGCGATGCGCTCGGGCAGGGTTGCCGAGACCCGAACCCCCGCCTGCGAGCCAAGCAGAATCGTCACGGCAAGCGCGAGGACGAGAACGAGGAGAACGCCGAGGGCGGCTTTGTCGAAATTTTTCATGGGAAGAGGTAGGGCTGTTCGGGGGCGGGGACGGCTTGGACGGAGTCGGCTTCGATGAGCGGGACGACTTGGTCGTCGAGCGTGACCGAGTTGACCGTGCCTTTGACCAGCACCCACGCGTCTTGTTCGAGCGCGGCGGCTTCGTTCCAATTGACTGCCATGCCGAGGGCGTAGGCGTCGGCGGAACAACAGGAGACGACGAAGCGGCTGACGAGGAATTGATTTTCGTTCAGCGCCTCATCAAAATAGACAAAGCCAATAACCGATGCTTTTTGACCGTAGAATTTGGAAACGTTGCGGTCATAGTTGAAGAGTTTGAGCCAGTCGAGGATGTTGCGCTCTTCGGAGTCGGTCTCGAAGAGTTGCGCCGACGAATCGCCGCTGACGAGGGGCGCGCTGGTGTTGAAGCCTTTGGTGGTCAGCGCGGACGAGTCGAGCGGGCGGGCGGGAATCAAAACGCCGATGAGCAAGGGGACGAGTATGAACCACAAATTTGCCGAGGCGGGCGCGTGGTCGTGGTCATGCGCTTCGTGTTCGCGCGCGCGTTTGATTTCGGTGAAGAGGGTCTGGGCAAGCAGGGCAAGAAAAACGACGCCAAAAATCGTCAGCGGGATGAAACGCTGGTTGATGTAAAAAGTCAGTTGTCCGCTGGCGGCTTTGGAGCCGAGGAAGATGCTCATGCCAAGCAGGAGCAAAGCCTGAAAGGAACGGTAGAGTCGTTTGGGCATTTTGATTCCTGTAAAAATCGGCTAACCACTGAGGCACGGGGACACGGAGAAAACCAATAAAAAACCTCTGTGCCTCAGTGTCTCGGTGGTTAGTTTCATGGCTGCAAATAATTGAAGAGGACTCCCGCGAGCAGGCTCATCATAAAGGGGATGGCGACGAGGTAGGCGACGGGTTTGCGGCGGAAGACTTGCAGGTACATGATGACGCTTTTGATGTCCACCATTGGACCGAAGACCAGAAACGAGAGCACAGAGCCAAAGCTGAACGAGCCGAGGAAACCGAGCGCGACGAAGGCGTCCACGGTGGAGCAGATGGAGAGGACGATTGCCAGCGCCAGCATGACCAGCGCCGAGAGGACAGGTCCGCTGCCGACTGCCAGCAGCGACGACTGCGGAATGAAAGTCTGCAACGCCGCCGCCAGCATTGCGCCGATGATGAGGTAGCGTCCCATCTCGAAGAACTCGTCGGCGGTGATGAGCAAAGCCTGGCGAAGTTTTTCGGCAAGGGTGGCGGGCGCTTCGTGATGATGGCCGTGGTCGTGGGCAAGTGTCAACACGGGGCGCAGGATGTTCGACGGGTCTTTTTCGACGGAGAAGACCAAGCCGACGGTGATGGCTATCGTCAGGCTGATGACCACGCGCCAGAGGAGCATTTGTCCCCAGCCAAAAGCGGATGCGGTGCTGAGAATCACAATCGGGTTGAGGACGGGTGCCGCGAGCAGGAAAGAAATCCCAGCCGAGAGCGGAAGTCCCTTGTTGAAGAGGCGGCGGGTGAGCGGCACGACTCCGCACTCACAGACGGGGAACGCCAATCCCATGAACGCGCCGCCGACGGCTGCCGCCACGGGGCGGTTGGAAATCCACTTGCTCATTTGGTCGCGGTCAAGGAAGACTTCCACCAAGCCAGAGGCGAGAGTCCCAAGCAGAAGGTAGGGCACAGCTTCGATGAAGATTCCGAGGAAGATGGTGGCGAAGACGTTGAGCCTATCCCAGAGCCAGGGGAAGAATCCAGCGGGAAGCAGGCTGAGGGAAACCGTCAGCAGGATGGCGAGGACGATGGTCAGAATCAAATTGCGGGGAAGAGGTCGGGTTGTTTCCACGGGAGGATTATAAACAAAAACGCGGACTGAAGTCCGCGTTCCGAATGCGAGAGGGGATTACTGCGCGGGCGCGCCTTCGATGTCGTAGCCTTTGGCGTACCATTCCTTGATGCCGCCTGTGACGCTGGTGGCGGTATAACCCGCATTGAGCAGGATGTCGCGCCCTTCCTGACTGCGATTCCCTGAACGGCAAATGACCACGATTTCCTTGTCCTTCAGGACTTCGCTCAGACGGTTGGGGAGTTGATCCAGCGGAATAAGCGTGGCGTTGGGAACGTGGTATTCGTCCCATTCCTCCTGCGTGCGGACATCCAACAGGAAGGTTCCGCCCTTGTACATTTCGTATGCCTTGTCCACGTTGATGTCACGCGCCAGTGTGCTGGCGGTTCCTCCGCCCGCAGATGAAGCAATCAGGTAAACGATGAGCGCAACCAGCGCAAGCAGTCCAAACTGGACGGCTGGCTTGCGCAAATAGGCGGAGAATCCGCTGCGGGATTGGGTGTTTTTCTTTTTCTTGGGCATGTTTCCTCGTAAAATTCGCCCTGAGCGGAGACGAAGGGCGGAGTAAGTTTCAAATTGGATGCAGGAAAGGCTTGCAGGTTACATCCCAAACAACAGCAAGGCAAAATCGAGATCGGTGTGGATTTCAAGAAGTTGCTTTAACCCCACAGTGTCCAAAACTTCTTCCACCGCCGATTGCGGACTCAGAAGCTTTGTATGCTGGCGGACGACTTTTTCATTCTGGGTATTGACTGAACGGAAGGCGGGTCTTCCCGCCCCGTTTTTGACCGCATATCCGCCGAAGAGCAACGCCACCGAGTGCAAAGCCATCAACCCCGCGCTGCTGATATATGGCACGCCGCTGAGGTTGATCAATAGATAGCGCGCGCCTTCATCGTAGGCGTCTTGCGCTTTGGCGATGACAGATGCGTAGTTCGAGGCGTCCAGGTTTCCCGTCAATTTCATGACCCAAACAGGCACGCGTCCCTCGTGCTTGGAAAAAGCAATCTGCATGGTACCCTCCAGACTAAAAAGATGAGGGCATTTTACCTGAAATTGAACTCTTCATAGTGGATGTTTGAGGCAGGAACCTTTGCTTCGATGAATTTCTTCTCGAATGCCTGCACCATCGGAAGCGGTCCGCACATATAAATGTGGTGTCCGCTGATACCGCCGCCCGCGTTCTTCACGATTTCGTCCACGGTCAATGAACCATCGGTTGATGAAAAGCGGATATGCGCTTTCAAGCGCGGATTCTTCTTCGCGGCGGCTTCGATCTCGTCGGCGAAAATGGCTTCCTCGCGGTGGCGGACGGTGTAGTAGAAATTCACGTCATGTGACAAATCCCCATCCATGTCACGGATAAAGGCGAGGAATGGGGTCACGCCGATTCCGCCCGCAACCCAAATTTGTTTCTGTCCACCCGTCTTGTAATCGAACATCCCGTAGGCGCCTTCGATGATTGCGTCTGCTCCCGCTTGAAGGTGGCTGAACAGGTGACGGGTGAAGTCCCCGCTGACTTTGATCGTGGCCCGCAATACATCTTCACGCGGCGCGCTGGAAATGGTGAAGGGATGGGATTCGTTCAAGGTCTTGTCCTGTGGAAAGCGCACGAACAAAAATTGCCCCGCGCGTTGTTTTTGGATTGCGTCCTGCTTTGCGCGTAAAACCACTTCGGTCGTGGAGCCGTTTGGGTGGTTCACGGCTTCCACAGTGTAGGGCAGGTATTTCTTGAAGAACCTGCCAAAGACTTCCGTGTAAAGATAGGAGGCAGTGCCGATGATGAAGAAAATCTGCACCCAGTTGATGGCGATGAAGGCATCCAGCCCTTTGACGGTCAACGAGTGGATGAAGCCCGTGATGAAGAAGATGCCGATGAAGCGGTGCAGTTTCTTCCAGCCTTCGTAGGTGCTATTCGTTAACTTGCTCAAAAACGGGATGCGTGGCGCAAGCGTCGGCAGAACAATGGACACAATCCCCAAGAACGAGATCATCGCCAGGTAATTTCCCAGCCGTAAATTCGTCGTCGAGATGGGCACGGTCAGCAAGTGGACGAACATCAACAGGAAGGCGCTGGTGGATGCCCGCCGATGCGTGAGGTACATCTTGTCCAGCCCGCCGAAGAACGGCTCCGCCCATTTGGGGCGGGTGGATAAAAACAACGAACAGGACATCAAGACGATCAGGATGGAGCCAAGAATTTCCCCCACGTAAGCCCGCATGAAAGTTTCGGAGCCGTCATTCACCGGTGGAAAGACAATCCACACCAGTACGGTCAAAACGACGAGAACAACAACGGTAAAGTTACCCAATCTCTGTTTCATTTTGCCTCACCAATAAAAAATAACAGCGACGCAGAATCGAACTGCGTCGCTGTGCCCATCCAAAACTAAAAAGAGTCGACCGCTTTTTGCAGGTCGGTGAAGACCTCGAAGAACGCCAGGTAGCCAACCATGTCCAAAACGCCCATTACATCGGGTTGCGGATTGAGCAGTTTGACGTGCTTTTGCATTCCACCGTCGCGGGTATTGTCCATCTTTTTGAGCGAAGACCAGCCTTCCGAGCCGGGCAGGGATTCGCCCCGCGTCAGCAGGGCAATTGTGTGCAGGGCTATCAACCCTGCGCTGGAAATGTAAGTCAAGCCGCCGAGATCAAGCAGGATATTTTTCGCGCCTGCGTCGACTACCTCGTCCGCCTTTGTAATCAAAGTCTGATACGTCTGGCTATCCAGTTGACCGCCGACACGGATGACCGAAACCGGAACGCGCCCCTGCGCCTGTGAAGTTGTAATCTCCATAAAAACTCTCCTCTCGAATAATGCAAATTATAAACCCGCTTTCCGCTCCAGCCGCAAAAGCCTGTGATCGATCTCCTCCAGCCAGTGTCTGCGGATGTAGACGGGCAGGTCGGCGCGCTCCGCCTCCTTCCG
>CAILWD010000171.1 GCA_903837815.1 uncultured Chloroflexota bacterium
CCGGCAGCCTGCCGATTCGGTATACCTGACCATCGACCAAAACATGCAATACTATGCGCAACAAGCAATTGAATACTTCCGCGGCGCCGTCGTTGTGATGGAGGTCGATACGGGACGAATCGTTGCCATGGCTTCGGGGCCAGATTTCGACCCCAACCTGTTCGACCCGGACAACCCCAACAACCTGGCGTTAAATCAATTGGTGAGCAACGGCAACCAGCCGCTCCTCAACCGCGCCACGCAGGGACAATTCCCGCTCGGATCGGCATTCAAGCCCATTACCATGTTTGCCGCCCTCGAAAGCGGACTGTATCTCAAAGACACCAGCTACGACTGTCAGTACGAATTCAAGGAACTTGGCGACCGCACCCTGTACGACTGGACCTGGCAACATTGTCAGGATCGCGTTGCCGTTGGCGACTTCTGCGACACGTCAGACAGCATTCCCTCCGGCCTGCTTACCTTGCAGGAAGGGTTGATGCGCTCCTGCAATCCATATTTCTGGCATATCGGTCTCGACCTGTTCAACTTCGACCGCCAGACCGACATTGCGAAGATGGCTCGTTCCTTCGGGCTTGGTGTTCCCACCGGCATCGAAGTGGAGGAGGTCAGCGGGCAAATCACAGACCCGGCCACCGATGTAGACGCGGTCAATCAGGCAATCGGCCAGGGCGATATGCAAGTCACCCCGCTTCAGGTGGCGCGATTCATGGCAGCCATCGCCAATGGCGGAACCCTCTACCGCCCGCAAATCATCGAAAAGATTCAACCTGTGGAAGGCGACCCGAAACTGTCTTTCCGCCCCGAAGCGGCAGGCACCCTCCCCGTCCGCACTGAGAATCTGGAGGTTGTCCGCGAAGCCCTGACAATGGTGACCCAGAATCCGCGCGGTACGGCACGCTTCAACCTGCGCGGAATCCAATTCGATGTGGCGGGCAAGACCGGCACAGCAGAATCCGGCAGCGGGAAATCCCACGCCTGGTTCGCAGGGTTCACACAAAACGAGGCGGATACCAGTCAACCTGACATTGCCATTGCCGTCATCGTCGAAAACATCGGCGAAGGTTCCGAATATGCGGTACCCATTTTCCGCGCGATGGTTGAAACCTATTACTACGGCACGCCACAAACCAAGCCCTGGTATGGCCCCATTGGAGACCCGCCCTACACCCCCACCCCGTTTGGAGCAGGGAACTTTGCACAGTAACACGGTTTGAAGACCAAAGGCTGGAGGCTTTGAACTCCAAAAGGTAAAGGTTTGACGAACGAAATCAAAACTCAAGGTCTGATCGTAAAAGCCCAATCCGGTTTCTTCACAGTGGAAACCGGGGAGGGCTTTGTTATTTGCCAGTTACGCGGCAAACTGAAGCAGGGACGCGCCACCGGCGACATTGCCGCCCTCGGCGATCGGGTCTACATCACCGTCCTGACGGACGGCAGCGGGGTGATCGAAAAAGTCGAAGAGCGGAGACGAGCCATTGTCCGCCTCGACCCGCGCCCGCAGGGCGAATATCAACAAGTGTTGCTGGCAAACGCAGACCAGGCGGTCTTCGTCTTCGCCTGCGCCAACCCAAATCCCAGGTTGAAAATGCTCGACCGGTTTCTGGTCATTGCCGAAAAGCAGAAGATTCCCGCCGTGGTCATCGCCAACAAAACCGACCTCATCGAAGATGCGCGCAAAGTTTTTCAGGTATACGAGTCTCTCGGTTATCGCGTCATTTACACGTCCACGAAAACGGGCGCAGGGTTGGAAGAATTCAAATCGCAACTGACGGGCAAAGTCAGCGCGCTGGCAGGACCCAGCGGCGTGGGAAAATCCAGCCTGCTGAACGCGATCCAACCCGGGCTAGGTCTGGCTGTGAACGAGATCAGCATGGCTTTAAACAGGGGACGCCACACCACCGTCACACGTCAATTGTTCGCACTCGAAGGCGGCGGCTACGTGGCAGACACGCCCGGCTGGAAAAGCCTTGCCTTGTGGGATACCGAACCCGAAGAAATGGATGCCTACTTCCCCGAACTGCGCGACCTTGTGCCGCATTGCCAGTTCAGCGATTGCTCGCACAAACACGAGCCGGGCTGTGCCGTGCTGGCAGCGTTGAAGGCGGGGACAATTCATCCAGAAAGATATGATTCATATTTAAGATTGAGAGCGGGGCAGGAATAGAGGAACGAGATACGCGTTACAAGTTGCGCACTTGACACCTGACACCTGACACCTGATACTTGCACCATGACTGACAACTGGAATATGCTCGGACATGAATGGGCTGTGGACATGCTCCACCAGCACGCAGCACGCGGGGATGTTCGCCACGCCTATCTTTTTTGCGGCCCGCCCGGGCTGGGTCGGCGGACTTTGGCTTTGCGCCTCGCCCAAGCCTTGAACTGCGAGAAGCCCATCGCGGCGGGCATCCCCTGCGGCACGTGCCGCGACTGCAAACAGATCGAAGCCATGCGACATCCCGACTTGAATGTGATTGAACCAACAGACAAAGATCTGAATCCTGACCCAAACGGTGAAATCCGCGTTCAACAGATTCGCAACTTACAAAAGGCCATCGTCTTAAAGCCCTATCAATCGAAATATCGGGTGGCAGTGTTCACTCGTTTTGAAAAAGCGAATATCAACGCCGCCAACGCCCTGCTCAAAACACTGGAAGAAGCGCCCGCGCACGCCATCCTCCTGCTGACAGCGGATACCCCCGAACAACTCCTGCCGACTATCGTTTCGCGTTGCGAGATTTTGCGGTTGAGGCCCTTGCCCGTCGGCGCAGTCGAATCAGACCTGATCGAGCGCGGCTTGGACGAGGAACGCGCCCGCCTGCTGGCACACATCAGCGGCGGACGACCCGGCTATGCCCGCCGTCTCATGGACGATGCCACCGTCCTCGAAAAACGCGAAGAGCGCCTGAATGATTTGCAAGCCCTGCTCCCCGCGCCGCGAGTCGAAAAATTCGCCTACGCCGAAAAACTCGCCAAAGACAAGGAGTCTATGCGGCAGGCAATTCTCGTCTGGCTCTCATACTGGCGCGATGTGCTGTTGCGCGTGGCACAGGCGGAAACCCCGCTGGTCAACGTGGATCGCAACATGGAAATCGAGTTTCTCGCGGGACGTTTGAATTTATCCGCTACCCGCCGCGTGGTCAATGACCTTGAGTCGGCGCTGGAGAGGATGGACAAAAACGTAAACGCAAGATTGCTGGCTGAAGTGTTGTTGCTCGACCTGCCGAAGGTCTAGCGCGAAAAACGAAGGTTGCAATGGTCGATATTCAAAGGATTCAGACTTTCCTGTGTGCGGCTGAAAGTTCAAGCCTGACCGAAGCCGCCAAACAACTGCATCTCACCCAACCCGCGGTAAGTCATCAAATCAAATTGCTTGAACAGGAATTGGGAGTCAAACTTTTCACTCGCGGCAGCGGCGGGCTCAAAATGACGGAGGCGGGCGAATTATTGCTCCCCTGGGCGCGCCGCCTGCTGCACGACGTGGACGACATGAAGGATATGATGTCTTCCACTCAGGATGTTTTCGCGGGTGAACTGCGCATCATGTGCAGCACCTGCATCGGGAAATACCTCCTGCCGCAACTGGCTGCCCGATTCTGCCGCCGCTACCCAAAGATCAAGGTTCGGATTCTGGCTTGCGGACCGGAAAGAACCGCGCTAAGGCTGTTGGAAGGCGACGCCCACCTGGGCATCGTCAGCCACGAGACAAACGACAAGGGGATAGAGTCGCAGGAATTCTTCGAGGATAAAATCGAACTGGTGATTCCCGCAAATCACCGCTGGGCGGGCAGGTCATCCATCGAGCCGTCGGAGATCATCCGCGAGCCATTTCTCCTTCGCGAGGAGACCTCCGGCACGCGCTGGGTCATGCTGGCTGAATTGTCGAAATTCGACATCCGTCTGGAAGACCTGAATATTTTCATGGAGATCGGCAACGCAGAGGGGATTATGGAAGCCGTTTCGCACGGACACGGCATTTCCTTTGTGTCCGAACTGGCCAGCAGTCACCTGCGGGAATTGGGACGTGTGGTCAGGATGCCGGTCGATGGACTTAATATAAAACGCACCATTTACATGGTGCGCAAGCGAATCAGCGCCCCTCACCGGCCCAGGGATGTTTTCTGGAGTTTCGTCCACGCCCCGGAAAACGCGGAACTCCTGCGGCGCAAATAGGCAACTAGGATTTTTGCAGAGATTCTTCAGCCATCAGGCAGCTGGTCATGAAGAAACTGATGATGAAACTGCAAGCCAGGCAACCGCCCCAGAAAAACGGCGTGGAACTGATGGCAATGACGCCGGAGAGCGAAAGCGAGGGAATCAACACAATTATCAGCAACAGAATCAGCCCGACTGTCCTGGCGAGAACCGGATGCCTGCCGAAAATGCGCTGGCAAATGGCTGAGTTTTTGTTTCGGGTCGAAAAGCCAATCAGCGCCCCGAAAAACGCTCCGAAGAATAAAGTGACTGACATGGCAACCTCCTGTTCGACAAGTCGCAACCTCAATTTAATAATAACCAATTGGATGTCAATTTCCAGTGCCATGTGTCATCACCCGCAATCAGATAATTTATACCGGCGCATAAAAACAATTTATGATGGAAAATAAAGACCACAGGGCTTTGCCTGTGGTCTTCGTCTTGAAATCTTCGCAGCGATTTTTTTACACCACGCTTTCTGCAACTGTCCTTCCGTATCCGATCAACGCCTTGACCATTTCCTGCGCGCGTCCCTCGGCGTAGACCCGCAGCACCGGCTCGGTCCCCGATGGGCGGATGAGCAGCCACGAGTCGTCGGACATGATGTATTTCACGCCGTCGCGCTGGCTGATTTCCTGCACCTTCGCGCCGCCAATCTCAGCAGGAGCCTTCTTGGTTAGAAACTCAGTCATCTCGGCTTTGGCAACGGGGCGGCTGAGGCGCATGTCTACACGCTCGTACAGGGCTGGGCCTACGTCTTCGAGCAGGTCGTTCACCATTTCATGCAGTGACTTGTTTGTCGCTGCGATGATTTCCACCAGCAACAAGCCCATGATGGGGCCGTCGCCTTCGGGGATATGCCCCTTGAACGAGATGCCACCAGATTCCTCCCCGCCGATGAGTACGTCTTCCTTCATCATGTAATCGGCGATATGGTTGAAGCCGACGGGAGTCTCGTGCAGGGTCAAGCCGTAGCGTTTGGCGAGACGGTCGATCATGCGGGTGGTCGAAACCGTGCGGACGACGGAACCTGTCCAACCGCGTTTTTCCACCAGATATTTGAGCGCCAGTGACATAATCTTGTGCGGGTCGACAAAGTTGCCGCGCTCGTCCATCGCGCCGATGCGGTCCGCGTCGCCATCGGTGACCACGCCGAAATTGCCCATGCCTGAACTGACAGCGCTTGCCAGCGGTCCAAGGTATTTGGCAATTGGTTCGGGGTGGACTCCGCCGAAGCCGGGGTTCATCTCGCCGCGAATTTCGGCAACTTCACAGCCCGTGCCTTGCAGGAAGGATTTAATCACGCCGCGCCCGGAGCCGTACATGGCGTCCACCACAAAACGCTGCGGGTTATCGGCGATGATGTCGGTGTTGATCAAAGTCCGCAAGTGGGTGAAGTAATCGGGAAGCGGGTTAAATTTCTGGATCAAGCCCGCGTCACGCGCCTTGTTGAAATCCATCAAGTTGGGACCGCGCGCCCGTTCCTCGTTGTCGTTGATGTAAATTTCCACGCGGCGGCATTGTTCCGATAAAGCCGAACCGCCAAACGCGCCCTTGAGTTTCAAACCGTTATAGCGTGGGGCATTGTGCGATGCGGTAATCATTACGCCGGCAATCGCCGCATGGTTTTTGACCGCGTAGGAAATTGCGGGCGTGGGCGAATCGGACTGCGCCAGCATGACGGTGAATCCGTTGGCGGCAAGCACGCGCGCCACCTCTCCCGCGAAACGGTCAGAGAGGAAGCGGGTGTCGAAGCCAACCACGATCTTGTTTTTATCGGGGATTTTTCCGCCATTGGCGGACTTGTCCCAGTGGTCGGATGCAACCGCGTCTGCGATGGCTTGCGCCACGATACGCAAATTGTCGAAGGTGAATGTGTCTGAAATAACGGCGCGCCAGCCGTCGGTGCCAAAATGAATGGGCATATGGTTTCTCCAAAGGGGGATTCTGAAAAACGAAGGATGAAAGATAAAGGATGAAGGATAAAGGATGAAGGATAAAGGCTCTTTCATCTTTTATCCCTCATGCCTCATCCTTCTATGGTGCGGGTGTAATTCCTGTAGTGGGGGTTGCAGACGGGTTGAAATTCGGCGCGGGAGTGGAATAACTCACAACAGATTCCAGGAGCCAGCCTTCCACACGCTGCCCGTTGCGGGTAACGGCGACATGAATCCAAGCCACGCCGTTGACCGTCTTGAAGTCGGGGTAAATTTCAACGGCTGTGCCATTGTCGAGCGTCATTAAATATTTTCCGTTGGGAGTCTGTCGCAGGTTTGCTCCGCCGCCTTCGCTGGCTTTGATTGTGCCCGTGGTCAACTGCGGCGTGGCGGTCAAGGTCAGGGGCAGGGTGGGAGGGATGGAAGTGGCAACCGTGGCGGCTGTGGGTGCAACAGTCTCTGTAAAAGTTGCCATCGAAGTTGTTGTTGCCGTGGATGTGACGGTCTTGGTGGCGGTATCAGATCCCGTCGAAGTGATGGTCGCTGTGCCTTTGGTCGCTGTGGCAGATGGTTTGGTCGTCTTCGTGACGGTTGGGCTGCTGGTGACGGCGATGGTCGGGATGGGGGTAAGCGATTGGATTAGGGTCGGTTCAAGAGTCGCTGTGGAGGCAGGAAGAGTTGCAGTTGGTTGGGCAAACGGATTCGGCAATGGAAGGCCCGGCATCATGAAAATGACAAGCAGCGCGGCAAAAACCAGGAGCATGATCGTACTGAAGACGACGCCGCCCATTGAAGTGCGAAACCGAAAGGCAAAAAGCGTTATCAAGCCGATA
This sequence comes from uncultured Chloroflexota bacterium, assembly GCA_903837815.1. Lineage (GTDB taxonomy): Bacteria > Chloroflexota > Anaerolineae > Anaerolineales > Villigracilaceae > Villigracilis. The sequence goes on from CAILWD010000171.1 coordinate 6,974, forward strand.
ATGCTGGCAAAGGCAAAATGAGTCAAAAAGAGGTAAATAGCCTGGGGCCATATGGTCGGCAAGCCTGAGCCAACGCCAAAGCCGGCTGCGTTGATCGGCAGATAAAACATATAGGCAATTAGAACGCTTGGAAGAATGGGTTTGCTTTCGGAACGGATAAACGATACGACCAATGTAATGGCGCCGATAATCAATACCGCCAGGTCCGGGGGCCACAGCCTTGAATGAGTATAAACATTGTCTAGTGTTCTGGGGTCGATGAAGCGGATGATGACACCGATCAGTGAGCCGCCGAGAAATACCAAGACTGCGCTAATTAGCAACGCCATGAACGTCTCGAAGAAGAAACGCGGTGAGCCGGTCAAAATCGATAGCAGGAATCCCACCCACGGGGTCATCAAGGGGGCGGCAAGAATGCCAAGCAAAAGAACGGCTTGTGAGTCGAGAAAGTAGCCAAGCCCCAGGATTGCGCCGCACGCCAGCGAAAGGACGAACAACTCAATCGAAGGATAGGCGCGGCGCGAAAGGTCATAGATCAGCGCGGCCTGCCCCTCGGCGTCGGTGGGGAACATGCTGCGGCGGGTGGCGCGCCGGCGACGGTTCGCATCACGCCGCGGCGGGAGAAGCGGCTCAGGATTCGGCTCGGTTGGGAGAATCGGTTCTTCAGATAGAGACATGGGGTTTATTTTACTCAAGTGACAGTCGCCTTAAAGGTGACTGTCACTTCTTGTTTATTTTCTCAAACTTGCAACAATCCGCAGCGGTTTTTCGAGCAGCGCCAGCGCGGAGAGGATATCCGGCGCAATCAAGTCGGCGGCAAGAAGCGCTTCTTTGGCTGCGCCTTCGATGGACATGACACAGATGCCGAGATGCGCCGCCGCGAGCATTCCCGCGTCGTTGGCGCCCTGCCCGATGGCTGCGACCTTTTCACTGCCGAGTTTGCGGACGTATTCCGCTTTTTGGGCGGCTTCATTACCCACCGCAATTCGAACTGCGCTCAAATCGAGTTGACGGTCGATGACTGCCTGCTTTCCGTGCGTGTCGGCTGTGAGCAGGTGAATGCTCAACTGGCTTCGCAGGGACGCAATCTTTTCTGCAACGCCATCGATGAGTTGACCGTCCACCGCCAGAGTGCCGTTCACATCCATCACGAGATGTTCCAGTTCGTATTCGCCAACACCGGGGACATTGAATTTAATCATGCCGCCCCATTATACAAGGGATGAGGGGAGATTGGGAGATTGTATTTATGCTAAAATATAAGAAATGAAAGTCAACCTCTCAGCCCCGTTGGATAAACTTCGCTCCGCTGCCGCGCCCGAACATGCTTCCTACCGCCTGCACCGCAAACAGCGCAACTTGCAGATTGTTCTGCCGGTGGTTCTCAGCGCCGTGGCACTGGTCGGGATGATTGTGCTGGTCAGTTTTGCCACCTTCAAATCCGGCGGCGACGTAAACCGCTGGGCGGCAATCTCCACCATCTGGATCATCATCCCCATCCTGCTTGCCGGATTGATCACGCTTGCCATTCTCGTCGGGCTGATCTATTTGATGTCGCAGGCGCTAAACGCCCTGCCGCGTTACACCGGCATGGCACAGGAATATGTGAATATCGCGCGCGGTTACATCATCCGTGGCGCGGATATGGTTGTCAAACCCGTGATTGCGCTGGAAGGTTTCATCGAACGGGCAAAAGCATTCTTCGAAAGGATAGGCGCTCCATGAACAAAAGCAAACTCATTTTCTTCGGCGCGTTGATCGGCGCAGTGACGGGACTGGTTGCAGCCCTGCTCCTCACCCGCCGCGCAGAGAAGAACGAGAGCGAGACCGCCATCACCACCGGCGAGGGTCTCAAACTCGGCGCAATGGTCTTTGGTCTGCTGCGGGCAATTGCCTCGCTGGGCGACGACTAGAAGACCGTAGACGAAAGACGGCGGACCGAGGATTCTCCCCTCGGTCTTTTTTTATCCATCACATGATTACCATTTCCAAACTTACATTCCGCAGATTTTTACTCGGTCAGCAGGGACTTTGGCCCGGGCGCCGTTTCAGGGGATTGGATGGCGTCACAGCGGCAATCAATCAAATGCAGGCGTTGCAACTCGACCCGTTGAACATCGCCGCCCGCAGTCAAGAGATTGCGATCTACGGGCGTGTGCTGGGTTTCGAGTTGGAACATCTCTATCAATCCGCGTATGAACAGCGCAACTTCTTCGATTACGGCGGGACACTCTTCCTCTACCCGATGAAGGAACTCCCCCATTGGCGGGCGATCATGCCGCGCACCGCCCGTTATTCGCGCATGGCAGAATTCCGCAAAAATCATCCACAAGCCATAAACGAAGTGTTGTCCGCTTTGCGCGGCAACGGCGCGATGAGCAACCGCGACTTCGAGGGCAATGGTCTCTCGCAGTGGAGTTACCGCGGGCGCAAAGACTCGGCAGTGGCGCTCTTCTATCTGTGGCTGTTGGGTGATGTGATGATTACGTCCCGCAAAGGCTTCGACCGTGTCTACGATCTGCGTGAGCGTGTGGCCCCGCGCGAGTATGATTTTGTCGCGTCCATCGCCGAGGCGGAGGATTTCTTTGCCCGCAAGACGGTTGCCATGCTCAACATCATGCGCGAGAAACGATTCCGCGTTGGCTGGCGTGATGCCATCGAGCGCGAGGTGACGGCTACGGAGGCGGAGAAAAAACTTTCGGGGATGATCGAACAGGGGACGTTGAATCAGATCAAGGTGGAAGGTAGTTCGGAGACGTGGCTTGTTTCGGGCGAAGATATCCCGCTGCTGGACTCCCTCGAAGCGGGCACCATTCCCCAAATCTGGCAGCCACTCGAAGCGACCACCGAAGATGAAGTCACCTTCCTCGCGCCGTTGGAAATGGTCAGCGCGCGCGGACGGGCGAAGCAGGTTTTCGATTTCGAGTATATCTGGGAAGTTTACAAGCCTGTCCACCAGCGCCGTTGGGGATATTACACCCTGCCCATTTTGTACGGCGACGATTTGGTGGCGCGGCTCGACCCGAAACTGGA
>CAILWD010000172.1 GCA_903837815.1 uncultured Chloroflexota bacterium
CCTCCTCGCAATGACGAAAAAAAATATGGCAAAATAGACGCATGAACCTTCCCCCTCTCCAAAAACGAAAACGCCGCCTGCTCGACCTGCGCGCTGACATTCCGCCCGTAGCCTATTGGTCGGCGGGTGTGGGATTCATCGCCGTCTTTTTCCTCGTTTGGTGGCTGGTCACATCGCTCGGCTGGGTGGGACCGATCTTCCTGCCATCACCGTCCGCGGTGTGGATAGAGTTTCTCACCCAACTGAATGACGGCACGCTCTGGCTGGATGTGCAAGCCAGCATCTACCGCATCACGGTTGGCTGGGTGCTTTCTACTTTGATCGCCCTGCCAATTGGAATTTTGATGGGTAACTTCCGTTTCTTCGAAGGTCTCTTCGAGCCGTTCATTGACTTCGTCCGCTACATGCCGGCGGTGGCCTTCGTCCCGCTGACCATTTTGTGGGCGGGCGTGGACGACAGCCAGAAGTTCATCATCCTGTTCATCGGCACGTTCTTTCAGCAGGTGCTGATGATCATGGACAATGTCAAGACTGTGCCGTACGAGATGATCCAGGTCAGTTACACGTTTGGGCTGAGCAAGTGGGAAGTGCTGCGCAAGGTAGTGTTACCCGCTGCCCTGCCCGGCATCTGGGATACGCTGCGCATCACCCTCGGCTGGGCGTGGACGTATCTTGTGGTGGCGGAACTGGTCGCGGCCAACGTGGGCTTGGGCTATCGCATCATGCGCGCCCAGCGCTTTCTGCAAACCGATACGATCATCCTCGGCATTCTCATCATCGGCCTGCTTGGGCTGGTCACGGACTACGCCTTCAAGTTTTCGTACCGCGCCCTGTTCCGCTGGGCAGAGAGGCGCAGCTAACCATGCAGGAAATGTTGAAAGCTAAAAACATTTGGAAGGTCTACAACGTAGGACGCAACGATCAAGTGGTGGCGATTCGCGACCTGAATCTCTCCGTGGGAGAGAATGAGTTCGTCTCACTCATCGGGCCATCGGGATGCGGCAAATCCACGTTTCTGTTCATGGCCGCTGGTCTGGACGAAGCTTCGGCGGGAGAGATCGAATTTGGCGGCGCACCCGTTCAGGGTCCAAGTGAGAAGCGGGGCATGGTCTTCCAGAGTTACACGTTGTATCCGTGGCTCAACGTGGCGGAGAATATCCGCTTTGCGTTGCAAAAGTCTAATTTGGGGATGACGGAACAGAAGTCGCGCGTCGACGAGTTCATCGCGCTGGTGGGACTGCGCGGTTTCGAGAATGCGTACCCCAACCAACTTTCGGGCGGGATGCGCCAACGCGTAGCGATTGCCCGAGCACTGGTGTACCGTCCGCAGATGTTGTTGATGGACGAACCCTTCGGCGCCCTCGACGCGCAGACCCGCAGACTCATGCAAGAGTTGCTCCTGCAAGTGTGGGAGACGCACCGCACCACCGTGCTGTTCGTGACGCATGATATCGAGGAGGCGCTTTTGCTCTCTGACCGCGTCTATGTGATGACAGCGCGCCCCGGCACGATCAAGTCTGAGGTGACGGTGAACCTGCCGCGTCCGCGCTTTGTGGAGATGGAAACCGCGCCTGAATTTCTATCGTTGCGCAAACAGTTGCTTGACCTGATCAAGAGCGAGGTTGTTTCTGCCGGGTAGGTTGTGCTACTGCCTGACGTGATTGTCCCCGATAACAACCCATTTATATGTTGTCAATTCGCGCAGCGCCATCGGACCGCGCGCGTGCAGGCGTTGGGTGGAGATGGCAACCTCCGCGCCGAGTCCCAACTCGGTGCCGTCGGTGAAGCGTGTGCTGGCGTTGACATACACGGCCGCCGAATCCACTTCCGCGATGAAGCGCTGCGCGTGTTCGTCGGTGCGTGTGAGGATGCCATCGGAATGCGCGGTGCTGTGCGCGGCGATGTGTTCGATGGCTTCGTCGAGTCCATCCACTACTTTAAGTCCTAGTACCAGCGAAAGCCATTCGGTATCGAAATCTTTTTCGCCCGCAGGCAAAACAGATTCGTGATTCAGCAGAGAAGCCGCGACAGTTTCCGCGCGGAAGGTCACTCCTGCTGGCGCGAGATGATTCACCAGGCGCGGTAGAAAATCCTGTGCGATGGAGCGATGTACGAGGGTGGTATCCAACGCGTTGCACACGCTGGGACGCTGAGTCTTTGCGTTGTGGATGATCGCCAGCGCCGCATCCAAATCAGCAGTGTCGTCCACGAACAAATGACAAATGCCGATGCCGCCCGTGATGACGGGGATGTGACTGTTCTCGCGGCAGAACTCATGCAAGCCTGCGCCGCCGCGCGGAATGATCATGTCCACATAATCTTTGAGATGCAGAAGGTCAAGCACCAACGCGCGGTCGGGGCTGTCAATGAATTGAATGATGTCGTTGGGGATGCCGCTGTGCGTGAGCGCTTTTTGCAAAGACGCAACCAACGCACGATTTGAGTGAAGCGTTTCGCTGCCGCCGCGCAAGATGACCGCGTTCCCGCTCTTGAGCGCCAGCCCCGCTACATCCACTGTGACGTTGGGACGCGCTTCATAGATCACGCCCAACACGCCGAGCGGCACGCGCTGCTTGCGGACATGTAACCCATTCGGAAGAATGCCATCCTCAAAAATTTCACCAACGGGGTCGGGCAGGTTCGCCACTTGCCGCAAACTATCGGCAATGCCAGTTAGCCGCGACTCATTCAACATGAGTCGGTCCACCATCGCAACGGAGAGTCCATTGGCTTTGCCTGCTTCCACATCTTGCGCGTTCGCAGTAAGGATTGCTTGCTGATCGGCAAGTAAAGTGTCTGCCATGAGATTTAACGCCGCGTTCTTTTGTGATGTCGGCACACGGGCAAGAGTCCGTGCGGCGAGTTTGGCTTTTTTTCCGAGTTCGGTCAGCATGATAAGTTCTCCTCTATTCGATATGTCATTACGAGCGAGTGCTGGTTGAGTAGCGCCGTAGGCGCCTATCGAAACCAAACGAGCGCGGCAACCTTAATAAAATTGGGGATTGCTTCGTCGGGCTGGGTCTCGATATGCCGCTACGCGGCACTCGACCAGCAGCCCTCCTCGCAATGACAAACTACAGCAACACCAAGTCATTACGATGAATCACTTCATCGCCGTAATCATAACCAAGCAGCGACTCGATTTCGTCCGAGTGATGTCCTCGCAGGCGAGCCATGTCCGCGCTGGAGTAGGATGTGAGTCCGCGTGCGAGTTCGCGCCCGTCTTCGTCGAGGACACGCACCGTATCACCGCGATCAAAATCGCCCGACAGTTGCGTCACGCCAATGGGCAGCAAACTCCCGCCGCGTTTAAGCGCCGCCGCCGCGCCTTCGTTGACCGTGATTTGTCCCGGCGATAAACGTCCCGAAAGAATATAACGCTTGCGACTTTCCAACGCAGAGATTACAGGCGCAAAACGCGTGCCAATGCGTTCGCCGTCCACAAGGCGAGTCAATACGTCTGGCTCTGTTCCTTGCGCGATGATGACGGTTGTGCCTGAACGGCGCGCCAAGTCCGCGGCTTGAAGTTTTGTGACCATGCCGCCTGTGCCAAGTGACGTGCCATTACCGCCCGCCGCTTCCCACAATTCGGGAGAAATATCGGGTGCGGTCACTTCCTCCACCAACTTTGCGTCAGGATTATTGCGCGGGTCAGCAGTGAATAATCCCGATTGATCGGTGAGCAGTACGAGCATGTCCGCTTC
>CAILWD010000173.1 GCA_903837815.1 uncultured Chloroflexota bacterium
CAGAAGTTTTGGATGAAATGGGCTTGACCCCGCAAACCATCGGCGTTGCGCCTGTGGGCTGCTCGGTGTTTGCCTATAATTATTTCAACACCGATTTTGTCGAAGCCCCGCACGGGCGCGCGCCCGCGATGGCGACGGGCATCAAGCGCGTTTACCCTGATCGTACTGTGTTCACCTATCAAGGCGACGGCGACCTGGCTTCGATCGGCATGGGCGAAATTGTCCATGCGGCGGCGCGTGGCGAGAATATCACCGTCATCTTTATCAACAACGCCAACTACGGCATGACGGGCGGGCAGATGGCTCCGACCACCATGTCTGGCATGAAGACCTCGTCTTCGCCGAACGGGCGCGACGTGGAGACGCAGGGCTACCCGATCAAGATGGCGGAAATGCTTGCCACCCTCGAAGGCGTTGGTTACTGCGTGCGCCGCTCGCTGCACGACCCGAAGAATATCCGCCTCGCGAAGAAGGCGATCCGCCTGGCGTTCGAAACCCAAACCCGCGGACTTGGCTTTTCGATGGTCGAACTGCTTTCCACCTGTCCGACGAACTGGGGAGTGACTCCTGTGAGCGCGCTGAAGTTCCTCGAAGAGCGCATGATCCCCGAGTACCCGCTGGTAGATTGCAAAATCAGCGAAGGCGTGAAGCAGGTGAAACTATAAGTATGAAGGATGAAGGCGGAAGGATGAAAAAACCTTTGTGACCTTCATGTCCTTTGTGTTTGAAAAAGAGGAAAACAAATGCAAAAAGAAATCATCATCTCAGGCTTCGGCGGGCAGGGTGTTTTGTTTGCAGGGCAGGTGATCGCCTACGCGGCGATGGATGCCGGCAAGCAGGTGACGTGGATTCCGTCCTACGGACCCGAAATGCGCGGCGGCACGGCAAACTGCACCGTGGTCATCGCCGACCAGGAAATCGGATCGCCGCTGGTCAAAAATCCGCCGCTGGTCATTGCTTTGAACCTGCCTTCCCTCGACAAGTACGAACCGGAAATGCAGGCGGGCGGCACGCTGATTATCAACCAGTCGATGGTGGACCATGGCGTAAAACGCACCGACATTCACGCGGTTTTTGTGGCGGCAAACGAAATCGCCGAGGACATCGGCGACAAACGGTTGACCAACATGGTAACGGTGGGCGCGTTGATTGCCGCCCTGCCCGAAGTGACCATTGAAGGCTTGGAGGCGGCGCTCAAAGGGCATTTGCCCGCAAGGCATCAACACCTGTTGCCCAAGAACTACCAAGCCCTGCGGCGCGGATATGAAGAGGCGAAGAAGCAACTGGCGGTAACGGCGTAAGAGAAGGCAGTAAGCAGTGATTGGCAACCCGTCTTGTGAGAGGCGGGTTATTTTTTTAGATTCACCAGCGCTTGCAGCCCGCCTTCGGGCAGGTTCTGCGCCGAGATTTCGCCACCTTGCGCTTCGATGAGTTGTTTGGCAATCGCCAGCCCCAATCCCGTTCCGCCTGAACTGCGCGAGCGGGATTTGTCTTTGCGCCAGAAACGCTCGAAGATGAAGGGCAGGTCTGCTTCGGGGATTCCCGCGCCGTTGTCGTTGACCGAGAGAGTCGCGGCGTTTTCAGCGGCTGAAATTTCAATCCACACCCGCCCGCCTTCGGGGACGTAGCGCAGGGCGTTGCCCACCAAATTGGCGATGACCTGCTCCACGCGCTGGGCGTCGGCGGTGACGATGACATTTTCGGCGGGGCGATTCACTGTGAGCGAAATATTCTTCTCGCGGGCTTCGGCTTGGAAGAGGTCAACCACATGCGCGGCAAGGCTGCCCAAATCGACAGGCTTGGATTCAAAATGCAGTTGCCGCGACTCGGCGAGGGTCAGCAGGCGCAAATCATCCACCAGCCTTTCGAGCAGGTAGGTTTGCTCCAGCGCGGTGGAGACAGGCGCGTCTGTTTCGGGGTACACGCCATCCACGATTCCTTCCAGCCGTCCGCGAATGACCGAAAGCGGAGTCCGCAGTTCGTGGGCAACATCTGCCAGCATGTCGCGGCGTTCGCGGTCACTGCGTTCGAGCGAGGTTGCCATCTCGTTGAAACTTTCGGAGAGCGCACGCAAATCTTGCGGACCTTCGGCGGGGATGCGGGTTTCGAGGTTGCCGTCTGCCACGGCGCGGGCGGCGTAAATCACCTCTGCCAGCGGATTCACAAATCGACGCATGAGCAGAAAGGCAATCACCACCACCAGCAAGCCGAGCGCAGAGGAAATTGCCCCCACAGGAAAAAGAATGCCGCTTGCCATTTGTCCGCGCCAGTTAAGCGGCATGGCGGTGATGACCAGCGCGCCGATTTCCCGCCCGCCTGAACGCAGGGGAAAATGAATATCGGACGAGGTCAATTCGTAGCGCGAACCAACCGTTGAAGCCGAAGCCCGCCCCCCGTCGAGAATAATGCGCCCGTCCTGGTCGAGCAGGAGGGTGTATTCGACGGGAAACGAGTCATACGACTGAAAGGCGGTTTCAGCGCCGTCCCAATTTCCATGTCCCTGATAATAGCCTTCGAGATAGCCAATGAGCGGGAGGCGCGGAGTGGCTGCGCTTGTGTAGTTGGTGAGGACATACGCCGTGATGAGCGGGAACAAAATCATCAAAAGGAGCATGACCGAAAGAAAGGCGCGTCCGAGCAGAGAGAGCAGGCGCAGGCGAATTTGATGGACAGAGTTCATGCTGCCTCCTGCCCGGCATGAAACTTGTAGCCCACGCCATGCACGGTGATAATAAACTCGCCGGGCTCAAGTTTGTGGCGCAGGTTGCGGATGTGCGAATCGATGGCGCGTTCATAACTTTCAAACGCAACGCCGTGAACGGCATTCAGCAATTGATTGCGGGAAAAAATGCGCCCCGGCTGACTCATCAACGTCGCCATGATTTCGAACTCGGTGGGGGTGAGTTGAATCGCCTGCCCGTCGATTCTGACCTCGAAGTGGGTTCTGTCCAACGAAACATTTCCCACGCGGATGACTTCCGCCGCCGAGTCGCCGCTGACGCGGCGCAGAACCACCTTGACCCGCGCCACCAGTTCACGCGGACTGAACGGCTTGGTGATGTAATCGTCCGCGCCGAGTTCCAGCCCGATGAGTTTATCGGTTTCTTCGACCCGCGCCGTCAGCATGATGATGGGCACATCGCTTTCGCGGCGGATGGCGCGGCACACGTCGATTCCGTCCATTTCGGGCATCATCCAATCGAGGACGATGAGGTCGGGCTTTTCGCGGCGGGCGGCGGCGAGTCCTTGTGCGCCATCCTTTGCCGTCACCACATCGAAGGCGGACGCTTTGAGGTAGTCGCGGCAGATTTCGATAATTTCGGGTTCGTCATCGACGAGGAGGATTTTTTTTGGCATGGGGATATTATAAGAGAGTAGATGAATAGAGAATAGAGAGTAGTCTCTACATCCTAATCATCTATTCTCCACTCTCTATTCTCTTATTCGTATCTTAGGGCTTCGATTGGGTGCAAAGACGCGGCGCGTTGGGCGGGGTAAATACCGAAGAATAAGCCAATGGCAAGCGCGAAGGTGAACGACAGAATAATGGAATCGGCGGTGATGACCGAGGCAATCATGCCTGTGGCTTTGAACAGGATGGCAATACCCACGCCAGATAGAATGCCGACGATTCCGCCCAGCAGGCTGAGGGTGACGGTTTCGATGAGGAACTGGGTCAGGATTTGATTCTTCGTCGCGCCCACGGCTTTCCGCAGACCGATTTCCTTCGTCCGCTCTGTGACCGAAACCAGCATGATGTTCATGATGCCGATGCCGCCCACCAGCAGCGAGATTGCCGCAATCGCGCCGAGGAAAATGGTGAGGGTGTTCGTCACCGAGTTGAGCGTGGCAAGCGTATCCGCCTGGCTGAGGACGTTGAAATCCAATTCATCGGAGGGCTTGAGGTCATGCGAGCGGCGGAGCAGGTACTCGGTTTGCGCCGAAACCGAGTCCATCGCATCGGTGGATTCCACCGAAACCAGAATGCTGCTGACGGTCTTTTCCCCGTCATGGTTGGCGGTGTCGCCGAATAATTTGTCGTAGCCTGTTTCGAGCGGAATATAGAGCAGGTCATCGGGCGAGCCAACCGCCGCGCCTTTGGATTCCAGCAGACCCACCACCTCGAACTTGACACCGTTGACTGAAATGGTCTTGCCGATGGGCGAGAGCGAGCCGAACAGGTCTTGCGCCACCGTGTCGCCCAACACCGCCACCCGCGCCCGCGATTTGTTATCGCCCTCGCTGATGAAGCGCCCCTCGGCGACAGTGAACGAGCGGACTTGCGCGTGCTCCTCCATCACGCCAGAGACCGACGCGCTGAAACTCTGGTCGCCAAACTTCACCAGATAGGAGGATTGATAAACGGGCGCGATGGCGGAGGCTTGGTCTTTCAACGCGCGTTGGAGCAGTTCATAATCTTCGTAATAGAGATAACTCATCTGCTGCGACTGCCCCGCGCTGGCAAAGCTTGGACCAACGCGCTGCCTGCCAGGCGAAACGGTGAGCAAATTCGAGCCGCCGCTCTGGATGGATTCGGTGATGCTGGCGGTTGCGCCCTCGCCGATGGAGAGCAGCGCCACCACCGTCGCCACGCCGATGACGATTCCCAAAATGGTCAACACCGAGCGCATTTTGTTCGCCTGCAAAGCGCGAAAGGCGATTTTTAGGTTTTCTGAAAATAACATGGTTGTTCTCCAAAATTCATTTCAAACACAAAGGGCACGAAGGTCACCAAGGAAAACCAAAGTCTTCACATATTTCCCTTTGTATACTTTGTGTCCTTCGTGTTAAAGTTCTTCCCTCGGCGTCCCCGCTTTGATGGGGTGGGGGTTGGCTTCATCCGAGACAATCTTCCCATCCGAAAGCTTGATAATGCGGTTGGTGTGCTGCGCAACGTGTGAATCATGCGTGACCAGAATGACGGTCTGACCGTTTTCCCTGTGCAGGTTTTGGAACAGTTCCATGATTTCGACGCCTGTCTTGCTGTCCAACGCGCCCG
>CAILWD010000174.1 GCA_903837815.1 uncultured Chloroflexota bacterium
ATCTTTTACTCCACCCTCGGCTTGATGCTGCTCACCCCCATCCTGATGTACTTCTGGATGCGGCGGCGAACCTGGGTGTAGGTCACTGAGACCTCCGAGGTTTTCAAAAACCTCGGAGGTCTGTCTTTTAAAATCCTTGACACAGAACAGGCGTTCGAGTATCATTCGTAGCACAAATGAGCGAATAATGCCCATGTCATGTCGCCTTTGGCGGCAGGAGGCTTAAAATGATGATGGTTCGAAAAAGCAAAGGTCTTGGCGAACGCCACCAGAAAATTCTGGACTTCATCGCAGACTACCAGCGCGAATACAAACACCCGCCCTCGATCCGCGAGATTGGCGAACACTGCGATATTTCCTCCACTTCGGTTGTGAACTATTATCTCGACCAGTTGGAAAAGTCGGGCAACATCGAGCGCGATAGAAAAATCTCACGCGGCGTGCGGCTGACCAACTCCGCCCCCATCGGTGACATGTTCCGCGTGCCAATGATGGGCGTCATCCAGGCTGGTGAACCCATCCCCGTCCCCTCCAACGCCGACTTCGTCTCCTTCACCCCTGAAGACTCTGTCGAAGTTGCCATGTCGCTCATGCCCACCAAGGAAAAAGGCAAAGATTTGTTTGCCCTCAAAGTGCAGGGAGAGTCCATGATCGACGCCATGGTCAACGACGGCGACATTGTCATCCTCAAGCCCGCGCAGGAAGCCCGCAACGGCGAGATGGTTGCCGTCTGGCTGTCCGATCGCAACGAGACCACGCTCAAGTTCTTCTTCAAGGAATAGGACAAGTACCGCCTGCAACCTGCCAACCCAACCATGAAACCCATCTACATTGATAAAACTGAAGCGCTGGAAATCAAAGGCAAAGTGATCATGGTCATCCGCAAAGTGGAAAAATACCTGTAATATTAAGAAGCACAGAAGGCAATTCCTGTCGTTAGGAATCGCCTTCTGTAATGATAAAATGCAGTGGGAGATTTAATATGACTGATTATTCAGCCCAAATAAAAGCAGCATATGAGCACACAAGGGTCGGAAACAAAGATGATGCGCGAAAAATCTTGGAAGAAATCCTTTCGCAAGACGCAAAAAATGAATGGGCTTGGTATGTTTTTGCTCATACTGCCAAAAATCGACGGGAAGCGATTCAAAGGCTTGGAAAAGTCCTTGAAATAAATCCGAAAAATATTCGCGCAAAAACGGAATTAAACCAATTGCAAGAACAGGCGGCACAGCCATACCGCAAAAATGTTCCTCCGCGACAGACACAATATTCACAAACGCCCAAAAACAACAACTCCAATTCATTAAATTCAAAGAAAATAATATCCATGTTTGGAGGATGCGGATTTCTAGCGATTCTATTAGTTATGGTAATTGGTGCATCATTTTTATTTGGCAATTCTTTTCTTCAAAAAATCCAAACCGCCTTCCAGATAGAAACGCCAATTCCTCAAGCGATTCTTCATCCCACACCAAACACACTTAACGGAAATTGTAATTGCGAACTTGCTATTGCTTACTTAGGACGGCTCGCCCAAAGATACAAGCAATTGGAAGACGACACAAACTATATTGATGAAGCAATATCATCCGGATATTGGATAAGCTCCTATGACTTCTCTGCTCTTAACGGACGAGCGAAAATGCTCTACAAAGAACAAGTGAGAGATATCCCTCCACCCTGCCTAGACTCCATTCATAAAAACACTATTTCGCTTTTCTGGAATTGGCAACAGGTATTGGAGTATGCGGCAGACGAACAATATGAGGAGACCGTGATCTTCCTGAAGAGTTTCTCCGAAAAACTAGCTGAATTGGATGCTGAGATAGAGAAAACACTAGGCACTTTACTAAAAGACTGTCCTGATTTAAATAATGACTCACAATCAACGTTTTAATCTAGACCA
>CAILWD010000175.1 GCA_903837815.1 uncultured Chloroflexota bacterium
AAGATAAGCTGGGTTTGAAGTCGTTGGATCATAAGATTGCCAGATTATAACATTCACCTTAATGTGAATATTTTGCTTTCCATGTCTCATAACCGCAATAGGATCTGCCCTGCGCGGCATATATCATGTATACGGGTATAAATTCAGGCCACAAAATTTGGTACCCACCAAATAGAGAATAAAAATCTAAAAAAGAATGAACACCCCCACGTATAGGGGTGTTTTCGTTTAAATCATTCCCATAAACAATCAATCCATTTCTTGCTATCTACCGACAGTCTGCCCAATCCCAGAGCCTGCTTGCTTTATACTGATCCTATCAATTCATTACTATAGGCAGGTTCGTATGCATAATCATTCAACCGTTCTAGATCGAACCACATGGGGAATCCATCTCAACTTCGAGGGGTACCTCGCTTCCCCACCGAACCCTCCCTCCTGGCTTACGCAACTTCAGCAGCAAGATTGGCAACAGCGTGGAGTTGTCCTATGGCATGCAGATCATCGCATTGTTACTCATCTAATGCAGAATCATGATGGAGTAAATAAGTCATTTTCTATCGCAATCTGAAATACTTCTTTCACCCTTCCTGGAATTGGCAGGAGCAGTATCTGAATCTGCTAATCTAGTCGGAGATACTTGAATACTGTTGAAAATCAAGGAGGGTAGATATTAGCATCCAAAAAGCACATATGACAAAAAATACCTAAATTGGGATTTTGTTCAATTGTTATTCGGGGAAAAAACCGCTACAATATTTGAGAAAAAAATCACAAGGCAAGGTCTTACCCACACAAAGTAAAAACCGTGATTCTTCTCTATTTCTTTTATGGCTTGGCGTTTGAAGGTCTGGGGCTTGCCGCGTATTTGCAGTTAAGACGGGAGGGAGATTTTCCATTAAAAAAGGAGCTGCCGTGGCTGGCTTCTTTTGGCATTGTTGGGGGCGTCGCCGGTTGGGTCGATATGTTCCTGACCAGTGGCTCGCTTGCTGAGATCTCAAGCATTTTGAGCATTGTTCGTATTATCGTCCACCTCCTAACCGGGTTGCTGCTGTTACGATTTGGCTGGGGAATGGTCAATAACCTAAATCCTCTTCCCACTTGGAGCATCTTCATTCCCGGGATATTGATCGTCCCAATCGCGTTCGTCATCACATATGCTGTGACGACGTTCATCACGCCTTCCCCCATTGAGATCCCGATCGAAATCTGGACCCGCTACCTGCTCTATATGCCGGGTAGTTTCCTCGCCGGTATCGGGTTTCTCCGTCAATGGTACGCACAGCGAAAGTTGGGTCTTTATGATGTTTCCAATCTGATGCTTGGAGCGGGGCTGGCCTTCCTCTTTGAAGCTGTGGTGATGGGGTTAATCGTCCCAGCCGCACCGTATGGACCAGCCTCCTATTACAACTATGACCGTGTGATCCACAACGCTTTCAGTGGGGAAAGCATTGAAGTCAGCGAACAATATGGCCTGACTGCCTGGCTGGACTATCAAAGCGTCCTCAATACCACAGGGATCTCAATCGAAATCTGGCGCATGCTTTCCGCCATGATCGTGACCTACTTCGTTGTAAAAGCATTGGATGTCTTCGAAGCCATTCGCAAACGTCAGGTGCGCGCGCTGCAAGAGGATCGTGACCGTGCCCAAAGGGAGGCGTTCGAGGCACAAATCCTTGCACGCCAGACAACTGAGAATTGGACAAATGCGCTAATCAACATCAGCCGCCGTATTGCCGAACTCGAACATGTGGATGATATTCTCGTCTATATCGTGGATACCGTCCACCAGCTGCTGCGGACAGATTTCGTCGGTGTGGCGATCCAAAACCAGGAAAATTCAAGCCTCGAATTGAAATGCTATTCGAACGGCAGCAATATCCACCTGGTGGCGAATGTCTCCGTAACCGTTACCAATCCCCTCATCCTGGATGTGACGCGAAGTTCGAATTCCTATCGTTCACAGGGCAGCGAAGCTGTCGAAATGTTCGATAGCATTTGTTTCTTCACGAATGAACTAGCGAGAGCCGCGGTCGTCGTCCCCTTGAAATTGGAAACTACGAACATTGGCGCGCTGTGGATCGCGCGTTTTGAAGACGACCCGTTCTCTGAAACGGATATGATCTGGCTTGAGAGCATGGCAGACCAGGTCGCGATCGCCATCCAGCATGGCTTGATGACCTCCCAACTTCAATCGTTATCCATCGTTCAGGAACGCGGGCGCATCGCGCGCGAAATGCACGATGGTCTGGCGCAAGTACTCGGGTATTTGAACCTGCAAACCCAAACACTCGGTTCATTATTAAATCAAGGCAAGGTGGAAAAACTACAAGATGAACTGACTCAAATGCGGCAAGCGATCCAGACTGCGCACGCGGATGTACGCGAGAACATTTTGAGTCTGCGGACCACGCTTGCACAGGAAAAGGGATTGGATGCCGCCGTGGAAGAATACCTGACCGAGTTCGGCATCCAAATGGGAATTAAGACCAATTTCGCTTTTCAGGTGGAAGGGGAATTGAATCTCTCGTCTGTCGCTGAGGTTCAACTCGTCTGCATTTTGCAGGAGGCACTGACGAACATCCGTAAGCACGCTCAGGCACAGCAGGTGGATGTAGTCATAAGAAAAGAAAAGCACGGAGACGGAGATCATATCCACATGCAGGTCATGGATGATGGCATTGGCTTCCAGGTGGCTGGTTCGAAGCGCAATTTCGGCTTGCAAACCATGCGGGAGCGCGCCGAGAGCGTGAGCGGAAAGTTGAGCATCAAGTCTGGCAATGGTCATGGCACAAAGATCGAGTGCATGCTCCCCTGCCTGCAGCCGGAGAGATTACAAAAGCAAAGCGTGGTACTCCATTGAGAACCTTATATTTTGAAACGAGAGAACTGGCATGAACGTCCGCGAATGGGCTTTACCTGTGTACACGATCCTGATGCAGCTGGCAGTTGGCGCATTTGCCATCCTATGGCTGATCCGCTACCTGGCTGGGTCTAAATTCAGTGCGAAGGAGATCGACCGTATCATCAGCAATCCAATATTGGTCATTGCTTTCACGGCTGTGGTCGCCATGGGCGGCGCGCATTTTCATTTGAGCAAACCGTTTCATTCATACCTGGCGGTGCTGAACTTCAAATCATCGTGGCTGAGTCGGGAGATCGTATTCTCAGTCCTTTTCTTCATGTCCACAATGAGCGTGCTGTATCTGAACTATTTTCAGACCCACCGCCGCAGGTTGATCTCCATCCTCGGTTGGTTGGCGATCATATTCGGCTTCACCCTGATCTATTGCATGGCACGCATTTACCTCATCCCCACTCAGGTAGCGTGGAACTCCACCACGGTCATCTTTTCGTTCTACACAACTGCGTTGATGCTGGGTGCCATGGCAATATCAACCTTAATGGTGCTGGATCTGAAATTTGCCGAGATCCAAAAAGCGGATGATGTAGATCTGCGCGCCCAAGTAATACGCTACTCCTCCGGCGGTTTGACCGCACTGACGGTGGCGCTCGTTGCCTTGAGTCTTACGATCATTTATGTTCAGGTCCGTCTGCTTGCCCAGGGAGACTTGATCGCCCGTACCAGCCTGAGCCTGCTCGTTGACCTATACCTGCCGCTCTTCCTGCTGCGACTGGTATTTCTCATTTACGCATCCATATCCCTCGCGGTTTCCGTGGTGAAAATGTACAGGCTGCAATCCACTCCGCAGAGCTTAATGTCACCGGTGTATCTCTCCTGCTTATTGATCCTCGTGGGCGAGATCATCGGGCGCTTCCTGTTTTACGCCACTCACATCCGTGTGGGATTATAAAAATCGAATGGTGAAAGAATGACTATCAAAGTTTTAATAGCAGACGACCATAAATTATTCCGCCAGGGGTTGATCGGTTTGATGAAGACCCGCGAAGACCTTGTTGAAGTTGTTGGCGAGGCAGAGACGGGAGAGGAAGCCATCCAGATGGCGGAGAAGTTAAACCCCGACGTGATCTTGATGGATATTTACATGCCGCAGCTGGACGGGCTCCAAGCCGCGAAGGAGATCCATCGCCGCCTCCCGCATATCGCGGTGGTGATGCTGACCTCTTCCGAACGGGATGGACACTTATATGAAGCAGCCCAGATCGGCGTGGCGGGATATTTGTTGAAAAGCCTCGACGCGAACGAACTGTTCGATCTGCTGCGCGGCGTGACAAACGGCGAAACCGCCATGACGCGCGCGATGGCATCGAAACTGCTCAAGAGCGTGGCAAACCGCATGGCAGATGAAGATAAAGGCGAACAATCCCTGACCGAACGGGAACTGCTTGTGCTGCGTCTGGTCGCCAGCGGAGCCAGCAATCAGGAGATCGCCGACAAGCTGACTATTTCCGTCAACACGGTCAAGAGCCATATCAAGAACATTTTGGAAAAACTTCAACTCGAAAACCGCACACAAGCAGCCACCTATGCCTTGAAACATGGATTGGTATCGCCCCGCGACAATTAATATACAACATGAAAACATCGCTGAAAATTTGTATTATTGCGTTCTTCCTCGCATCCTGTCAGAGTAACACTCCCAGCCCCACTGCAACCGTGATCCCAACCGAAACAGTTCAACCGACGGAGACCGTATCGCCACTGGTACAAGCGCGTCAGAAGGAAATAACATCGATCTGGGAAAACAGCATCCATGCGCAAGGCACCAACCCTGTCAATTGCGACGATTGCCACCGCACAGAGAACGGCGTCGTGTTGGAAGAGGTTTCGTGGCGCAACCAGCAAACGGGTCAGTATGAAGCGGTCTCCGAGTCAAATTCCCTTTGCAGCCAGTGCCATGCGGACATATCCGCCGGGCATGCTCACATGACCTTCACTTGTATCGATTGCCATGACCCGCACAAGGTCGAAGTCTCCTGCACGGATTCCGGTTGTCATGCCGAAGTTCCGACCGTTTTCTTTGAACTTCCCGCCACGCCCACGGGAGGACATCCCAACAGCGGTTCATCGTTTTGCGGCGGCACGAATTGCCATTCGGTCGCCACGGCTGTAGCGCAAACTACAGGGACCATCCATGGTCCTGAACATGCCCATGTAACATGCGAAGCCTGTCATGACGCCAGCCAGTTACAGGTGGGACCGTCGCCTGAAGACGGAAATTGGATCCTCTGGCAGGATGTTGAAGCTAATGGAACGAAGTTCGCTGAAGCCCGGCGTTCGCACGACATTCAACTCAATGTTGATTGCGCCCGCTGCCATTTTGAAAATAACCCCTGGGATTTGCCCCTGATAAATGGACAGGAAGCCGAAGAGTAGGTTTACATAATCACCCTTAAGGGTGATTAAAGAGTGCTCAAAGGTGGGATGATACCGGATACTCGGAATGGTATCCTGACAGTGAAAAATGACACAAACTAGGCGTTTGTCGCCATAATTCCCTATCAGGAGAGTGCTTATTGCAAAGAGAACCGAATCTGCTTCATGTCCCATGCCGTCTGGCATATCACTTTTCCAACCATATCGAACTTCCAACCATTAATGGAGGAAAGCATGACCCAAAATAATTTCCTCACCAAGGCACTCAATGACACCGTGATGACCCGGCGCAGCTTCCTTAAGTGGAGCGCCGCGATCGGCGGGACCGCAGCACTTGCAGGCGGCGTCGATTTTGGTCTTAAGGCGATCGAAGGTGCTGCTGCGGCAGGTGAGGAACAAACTCTCACAGTAGGGTGCTATCACAACTGCGGCGGCCGTTGTATTCTGGCTACCAAGGTCAAAGATGGCACACTCCAGCGCATTGTCCCCGACCCCACCCCGGTGGATGAGGAAACTGACGAAGTACCGCGCGCCATCCCCTGTGTACGCGGTCGCTCCCAGATCAGGCGCGTATATGCCCCTGACCGCTTGAAATACCCGATGAAGAGAGTCGGCAAACGCGGTGAAGGCAAATTCGAGCGCATCACCTGGGAAGAAGCGCTGGATACCATCGCCAATGAAATGAAGCGCATCAAGGAAACGTACGGAAACGAAGCGTTCTATTTCAATTACGCATGGGGCGTCACCTGGACTGGTCCTGACGGTTCTTCGATCATCCAAAGAATGTTGAGCATGTTCGGCGGGTACGTCGGCTACTACGGAACGTATAGCGAAGCCGCGTACGGCGTTGCCATGCCGTATATCACTGGCGGTTATGCTGGAAACTCCGCCGATGACGTGGTCAATTCCAAGCTCGTTTTGCTGCTCGGCGACAACTCGCTCGTCACCCGCTCCGGCGGCGATAACGGCGGGTATTGGTACATGAAAGCTGCGCAGAACGGCACGAAGTTCATCGTTGTCGATCCCCTTTTGACAGATACCGTTGCCGCAACTCAAGGCGAGTGGGTCCCGATCAAACCGGGAACCGATGTAGCTCTGATCGCTGCCATGGCGTATGTAATGGTCAAGGAAAACCTGTACGACAAGGAATTCATGGCGACTCACACCGCTGGTTTCGACGAGAACACTCTGCCCGAAGGCGCGCCGCGCAATTCGTCTTACATGGCGTACTTGATGGGCAAGGGCTACGACAAAGTTGAGAAGACTCCCGAATGGGCAGCAGCCATCACCGGCATTCCCGCAGAACGCATCGCGAATCTGGCACGTGAGATCGCGTCCGTCAAACCCTGCGCGATCATCCAGTGCTGGGGTCCGCAGAGACGCGCCTACGGCGAGCAATTCGTCCGCGCAGTTCCCATCCTCGCTGCCATGACCGGCAACTTCGGCATCAAAGGCGGCAATACGGGACAACTCCCCGGCGGCGGATACTGCCCGATGGGCGGCATCCCGGTTCCTCCCAACCCGGTACAGGTCTCCATCCCGTGCTTCATGTGGCCCGATTTCGTCACACGCGGCACCGAGATGACAGTTGAGAAGGATTACATCCGCGGCGCGAGCACCGGCTGGAGCGCCAACGCTGGCGACACCACCACGGAGCAGGCGAACAAAGACCTCCGCTTGAAATCCAACATGAAGTTCATGTGGAATCACGGCGGGAACTGCATCATCAACCAGCATGCGAATGTCAACTACACCCGCCAGGTGTTGGAAGACGACACCAAACTGGAAATGATCGTCACTGTTGAAGTGGGCAATACGCCCAGCACGCTGTACTCGGACATCATCCTGCCCGGTACGACCGGCTTCGAAGTGGACAACATCATCACCGGCGAAGGTCACGGAATCAAGGGCAATCATGCCTGGGCGCTCTTCAATCACAAAGTAATCGAGCCGATGTTCGAAGCCAAGGACGATGTCTGGATCGCTGAGCAGCTTGCTGACCGGCTTGGGTTCGGTGAAGAATTCCGCGATGGTCACCTCACGCGCGAAGACTGGCTGCGTGACATGGTAGCCGGCGCTCAAGCGAGCGTCCCGGACTTCCCATCCCTCGAAGAATTCAAAGAGAAGGGCTACTTCAAACTTCCGGGTGGCAAACCGTTCGTAGCGTTCGAAGCGTTCCGGGCGGATCCCGAGGCGAATCCTCTCGGCACAGCCACGGGCAAGATCGAGATCTACTCCCCCGTGTTGGCAAACTTGAAGAACGAGGAAATTCCCCCGATCCCATCCTACATTCCCGAATGGGAAGGTGTAAGCGACCCGCTGCGCGAAAAATATCCGCTGCAGATGATGACCACGCACTTCATTGCACGTTCACATTCGACCTTCGAAAACGTCGACATCCTGCGCGAGGCGCATCCGCAATGCTTGTGGATCAATACAATGGATGCAGAAGAACGCGGCATCAAAAATGGCGATATGGTCAAGGTCTACAATGACCGCGGTACCGTTCATATCCCGGCGTACGTAACCAATCGTGTCCGCCCCGGAACGACCAATATGCCCCAGGGTGCTCACTTCACACCTAACGCTGATGGCGTGGACATTCGCGGCTGTGGTAACACGCTGACAAACTATCGCCCGACCCCGATGGCTAAGGGATTCACGGCGCACACCAACCTGGTTCAGGTCGAGAAGTTATAAGGAGAATGAACCATGGCTAAACAACTTGCTTTTTACGTAGATTTGAATAAATGTTCCGGCTGCAAAGCCTGTCAGATCGCCTGCAAGGACAAGAGCAGCCTCCCCATCGGTGTCCGCTGGCGCCGGGTCTTCCAATACGAAGGCGGCGAGTGGATCAACCAGAATGGGCAAATGATCCCCAGTAACGTGTACGCCTACTCCGTTTCGTCCGCCTGTATGCACTGCGAAAAACCGATCTGCATGGACGTCTGCCCGACCAGCGCGATCTCCAAGCGCGATGACGGCATCGTGTTGATCAATGCCGACATGTGCATCGGCTGCCGCTACTGCTCATGGGCTTGCCCGTACGGCGCACCGCAGTTCAACGAAGAACTGAACGTGATGACCAAATGCGATATGTGCCATGACCTCGTGGACAAGGGCGAACGCCCCGCCTGCGTGGAATCGTGCCCCTACCGCGCCATGGACTTTGGGGAACTGGAAGAACTTCAGGCAAAGTACGGTACGTTTGCAGACCCCGCCCCATTGCCAGACTCCAGCATCACCGGACCCGCCGTGGTCTACAAACCGAACAAGGTCACCAAGTCGTCCGGCAACGCAAATGGTCGCTTGATGAACCTGGAGGAACTCTAAAATGGATACTCGCGAATGGGCTTTGCTAGCCTTCACAATCCTCGGACAGACCGCAGCCGGTTTGATGATCGTCCTGATGATCGTGCGCACGTTCATTGCCGCAAAAGCGGGCGGTGAACTTGCGGACCGTTTGACGAAGCTGCCGCTCTTCCTCGTGGTTCCCATTATGGCGGTGGCATTTATTGCCTCCCTCTTCCATCTTGGCAGCCCGCTGCACATCGTCCGCGCTGTGCCGAATATCGGATCTTCCTGGTTGAGCCGTGAAGTAGTGTTCGCCGTGATCTTCATGGTCTTTGCCGCGATCTATACCTTCCTGCAATGGCGCAAGGTCGGCGGCGAAAGCCTCCGTGTGGTCATGGGCTGGATCTCCACAGTGATCGCCGCGATCTACATCTATGCCATGGGCATGGTCTACATGATCGCCACGCAGCCCGCCTGGAACACACTCGCCACACCGCTGACATTCATCGCCGGCAGTCTGTTGATCGGCGCGCTCGGTACGGCAGCCGGATTGGTCGCCGGACTTGCAGGACTCAAGAAAGAAGAAGCGAAAGTCGCTCATACCGCCCTGCAGGGACTCGCCATCAGCGCCATCGTCCTGCTTGGCATTGAGTTCATCGCCATGCCGATCTATCTCGCGTACCTCGCCTCACAAGGCGGCGCTGCGCTGCAATCCCTCAACATGATGGTCGGCTCCTACGGTGTCGTGTTCTTCTTCCGCCTGCTCCTTCTGTTCGGCGGAGCGGGTGTGATGGCGGCGTATCTTTACCGCAACGCCTCCGTTGCTGAAAAAGAGAAAACTCTCGCCACGCTTGCCTACAGCGCCTTCGCTCTCGCGCTCGTCGGCGAAGTGCTGGGACGTTTCATCTTCTATGCCACGCACTACCGCATCGGAATCTAACCCGGCATAAGCAGCACAATTATCGGGGGTGGGCACTGGCTCACCCCCGATTTGTTGGAGACAAATGAAAGCGCGGATCAATATCCTCTTCATCCTGACATTATTCGCTATATTGATCTTGGTGACATTCAATCACGCATCCGCCCGGACCGGGGAACTGGTACGGGTCTTTGAGCTTTCTCCCAGCGGATACGAACGAGCGCATGCCCTCGCGTTCTCGCCAGACGGAGTTCATCTTGCGGTCGGCGGTACCTCCGGCATTTATCTTTTCGACACTCAGCAATTATCTGAACCTGCATTTATTCAAACCGGCGTCTGGGCCCGCAGCCTGCTCTTTCTGCCGCGGAACAACCAACTTGTGGCTGGTCTATTCGATAACACCGTAAAATTCTGGAACATCACAGACCCCAACCCACTTAAAACAATAGACGCACCCGATGGCTGGGTGCGAAGCCTCACCGCCTCACGCGACGGCTCGCTCATCGCTGCCGCATCGGATGATGACACCATCCGCATTTGGCAAACTGGAAGTGACGAGCTGAAGCTGGTCTTGAACGATCTGACCGGCGTCCGTGTGGTTGCGCTTTCACCGGATGGAACATTGATCGCAAGTGCGCTTTCAGACAACACCGTCCGCGTATGGAAGGTCTCGAACGGTGAATTGCTTTACACGCTCACAGGTCACAAGGATTGGCCGCGCTGTCTCGCCTTCTCGCCCGATGGACAGGTCCTCGCCTCCTGCGGGTTCGACAGAACCATCCGCTTGTGGAAAATCTCCGATGGCAGTCTGATGCGGGTCTTGGAAGGTCATAAATCAAGCATCCTGGGCATCGCCTTCTCGCCGGATGGTCAGACCATCGCATCCGGCTCGGTCGATCAAACAGTTCGGCTGTGGAACGTCAGCGATGGCAGTGAAATAAAGATCCTGCAAGGGCACACAGATTTTGTCTATGCCGTAGCCTTCTCGCCGGATGGAAAAACACTCGCATCTGGCGGAGGCGACAACACCCTGCGCCTGTGGAGCCTGGAAGACCTGACGGTTTATCCCGATGAGACAGTCCCCGATGTGCCCTCAGATTGTCGTCAATGCCACCACCGCCGCGGACAGAACGAACCGGCACGCGTCATTGACTTGAGCTGTGAAGCCTGTCATGCAGGCGGCATTGGGCTTTCGTGGTGTACAGCGTTCCCGCGTTCCTCATTTGCCGAGCGGACACCGATCCACTACAACGCCACGTATAATGTCTCCGGCGTACCTATCAACCAAAGTGATGTTGCCATTGTGCTTGCATCACCGGGGAACGGTGAGACGTTTTACGCGATGGGAAATTCGCTTGCACCTGAGATAATCAGCGGCAGGGTGTACACGAAAGACAAAGAGAGCATCACAGAGATCAACGTCCGGCTCGACATCATCTCAAATGAGAAGATAACCGCTTCGCTTGAAACCAACCCAACCGCGAATGGCGATTTCACCTTTAACGTTGCCATCAATCCCAATTCGCCGCCTTCGTATTCGTCCAAACCTGCCACCCGGCAATGCACGCAATGCCACGACGACTCATTGGCACAAGCAGGCATCCCAACCGGGACGGTTCATTTTGTCGTCACGGCGCTTACCACCGATGGGCAATCCGCAACCGATTCGCGCTGGGCGCGTGTCGATGCCAGCGGAAACACTGCCCTCCCCATTCAAGTCCTGGACGCTGAAACTAATGAGCCGCTGAACGGACTTTCGGTCGAAGCCACCACGATCCTGTATCAATGGCGTGAACGATTCAGCAGCATCACCACAGACACAGATGGAATGGCGCAGTTGGAATTGGAAGAATTATCGCAAGCACCAACAACCTACGACCTGACGATCCCGCCTCAGATCTTCAACGGCATGCTATACGTCAGCCCGGAAGTCGTGTCCGTGAAACTGGACCCCAATGCAGAAGAGACACCGGTCACTTTGAAAGCGCAAGCCATGAAGGGACGTATCGACGGCAGCTTCTCCGCGGGGAAATCAACGAACATTTGGGCAATTCAATTACCGGCAGGTCCCGTTTACCAGATCACGCCTGTAACTCAAAATTCATTCGAATTCGAAGATATTCCCATCGGGCAATATTTACTCACCGCTGATATCTTCGCGCTGGCTGAACAAGATCTTTTTGCACCTTCACAGGAAGTCGATCTATTCACATCACCAAATACGCAAATAACGATCTCCCCCATTGCAGCAAAACCGTTGACCGGCTCCATCGCATCGGAAGATGGGAATCTCATCCCGTTCGCATGGATCAATATTGGCGACCGTGACATCTTCCAAGCGTCAGATGCTTCCTCGGGCGAGTTTTTAATTCCAAACCTGCCTGAAGTCGATTTCATCACCGCGTCTGCGCCGGGATATTATGCCCTGCCAAAAGGCATCTCAGATACAGACTCGACTTTGAATTTTCAACTCGCGCCCCGCCCTGAGACTCAATTCATCCCGTGGAATGACGGGCAGATCGTTTTGCCAGCTGAAACGTCCGCCTCAGTGGACGGATCGGAATTCGATCTTTCATCCGGCTGGCTGTGGGGCGAGAGTAACACTGGCTCGGAACCGCTGACCATCCATTTGCCGAATCTGGATATTGAAATCGCAAGCGGAAGTTTCGCTTTGGAATATCCCGCCGCAGGGATGGGCTGGCTGTACATTCCTCAAGGTGAGGCACAAGTTTCGGGTCTCGCCGACCAGACCCAAGTCACTGTGCGAGGCGGAGAGATGCTCGCGCTGACAGGCAATGCAAATCCCATCCCGATGGAACCGTCCGTCATTATGGCACTGCATCCCGCGTTGGAAAGATCGCCGGTCTCCGAAACCATCGAGCCGACCCTTGCCGCGAAGGTTCAATCATGGCTGGCGAAAGCAGGAATTGGAGTTTTACAGATAATTACATTTATCACCTATATTCTCTCACTTGCAACCCTATCCGTTATCGTCCTTCGCAGTTTATTCTTATTTAGAAAAAAATCACCACCCGATGAGGAGAAATCAAATGCAGGCACACACCATGAATGATCTGAGTTCCACCATCCTCGGGGAGACGCTGTTGTTCGGTCTGCTGGGCAAGATCCTTTATGCCGATCTGGATAAGACCTGGCTCGAATCGTTGATCCGTGAAGATGTATTTAGCGAAGCCCCCTTCGGCGCCGGGCAGGTGGAAATGCAGCACGGCATCGAATTGCTGCAACGCTGGTCAAATGAAAATCGCGGCGGGTTGGAAGTGCCGCAGTTCAAGGCACTGCAAGAAGACAACTTGCGCATGTTCATCGGGCTGGATAAAGTCCCCGCACCGGTGTGGGAGTCGGTTTACTTCAGCGAGAAAAAGTTAATGTTCCAGGAACAAACCCTGCAAGTCCGCGAATGGTATGCACGTTTCGGTTTGCAAGCAGAACGCATCAACCGCGAACCCGATGACCACATCGGGCTCGAGATGCTATTCATCGCGCATCTGGCATCGCTAGCGTTACAAGCCATCGAACAGAATGACGAAAACAAATTGAACGACATCCTGCAAGCCCAGCGTGAATTTCTCTCCGACCATCTTTTGCGCTGGGGACCGGCGTGGGCAAAGCTCGTCAAACAGCATGCCGCCACCGATTTCTATCGCGGCATCGCACATCTCACGCACGGCGCATTGCTCGCCATCGCCGAAACGCTTGAGATCAAAATGCCAAAAGAGGTCACGCTGTGAGTTTATTGAACGCCGCCGAACGGTTCGCTTCCATCGACCGTTCCCAGATCACTTTGGATCCGAAACGCTGCCTGCACGCGCAGGACCAGCTTTCGGATTGCGCGGCGTGTTTTGAGATCTGCCCGGTTCAAGCCATCACCGTCGGCAAGCCGCCCACACTTGATTCAGAAAAATGCGAATCCTGTCTCGCGTGTTTGCCTGTTTGCCCTGTCGGCGCATTTCACGCAGACGACGATGTGAAAGACCTTTTCAACTGTGCCGCGCACATCGAAGATCAACCTGTCGAATTACTTTGTGGGCTTCACCCCCACCCCGAAACTGGCGCAATTTCAGAAGCCATCGGGATTCAAATTCATGGATGCCTCGCTGGCTTAGGGACTGGTGCTTTGCTTGCACTCTCTGCTTTGGGATTGAAACGCCTCACCCTCCGCGCCGACGCTTGTTCCAACTGCAAGTGGCATTCGTTACGCTCGGAGATTCATCTGCAAGTTGAACGAGCCGCACACTTTTTATCCGCATGGGACAACGACATCACCTGCGTTGACGAACTCGAGTCGCTGGTGGAACGCCCATTGTGGAACGCGAAGAACCCGCCACTTTCCCGCCGTGACTTGTTCCGCATGATGTCCAAGCAGGGGCAAGTCGCTCTGGCACGCGCAATGGAAAACGGCGTAACTACATCCAAGCGCCAGCCGGGGCGCGACAGGATGCGATTGCTTTCCGCCGTTTCACATCTTTCCGAACCAGCAATAGAAGTGAGGCTACGCGAATTCCAATTTACAACGCTGACTATTGCAGAATCCTGTACGGCTTGCGGCGTATGTGGACGTGCCTGCCCCACCGAGGCACTTCGTTTCGAGAAAAACGATACGACGATGACTTACTCCCTCACTTTCTCGGCAAAGAACTGCATCGGCTGCGATTTGTGTGAACACGTCTGCCTGCCGGACGCAATTACGCTGAACTATGAGCCGACCTTTGAACAAGTTTTTGGCGTGAAAGAAGCTCAGGTTGTCGAATCAGGCTCACTAGTCCGGTGTGAGCGCTGCAAGTCATTAATGGCGGCACGTGACAGCGCGAAGTTATGTCCGCTATGCGAGTACCGCCGCACACATCCATTTGGTTCGATGATGCCGAAGAAAATTTTAAAGGAATCCCGCTCATGATCGTCGATGTGACCCAATCCACTTTGCTTGAGATCAAAAACCCTGCCTTGCGCGAGTATGCCAATACCTATGTGCAGATCTATCAGGATTTTATGGAGCAGGTGAAGGCAATGGGTCTGGAGATCGAAAGCGAAGACACAGCGGCGCTTGCTGCCGAAAAGATCGAAGCGCTGCGAAAGAAGGATTCGACCGTCCGCAACAGCGATAAGAGTATTTACACCAATCGCATATCGCCTTCGTGCGTCGCCTGCCAGACGGGCACGAGTAGTTCGACGTTCTTCATTTCGCTGCAATGTCATCGTGATTGTTTTTATTGTTTCAACCCCAACCAGGAAAATTACGAATACTACCGCGAACACACCCGTGACGTGATCGCGGAACTTGACGAAACCCGTGCATCCAAAGCTGCGCTTGGGCACATCGCATTAACCGGCGGCGAGCCGCTCCTTCACAAGGAGGAGACCTATCGCTTCTTTGAACATGCGCATGAGTTATATCCCGCTTCGCATACCCGGCTTTACACCAGCGGCGATCACATCGACCGCGTCACACTTGAGTCTTTGCAAAAATCTGGATTAAAGGAAATCCGCTTCAGCATCCGAATGCATGACCTCGCAAAGGGACAGATGCACACGTATGAGCGCATCGCCCTTGCACGTGAGTACATTCCGAATGTGATGGTGGAAATGCCTGTCCTGCCAAACACGCTGGAAGAGATGAAAGATGTTTTGCTGCGCCTCGAAGAATTAGGCATCTTTGGGATCAATCTTTTGGAATTCTGCTTCCCGCTGAACAACATCGAAACTTATCGCGAGAAAGGTTATAAAGTCAAGGCGCGACCATTCCGCGTGTTATACGATTACTGGTATGCGGGCGGGCTTCCGATTGCAGGCAGTGAATTAGTCTGCCTTGACTTGATCGAATTTGCGTTGGAAAAAGGCTTAAAACTCGGTGTACATTACTGCTCGCTGGAGAATAAACACACGGGTCAGCTTTACAAACAAAACAGCGGACAGCGCCTGCCCGCCCGCATTCAATTTTCACAGCGGGATTATTTTCTCAAGACAGCCAAGGTCTTTGGCGAGGATATTCCCGCCGTCAAGCAAACGTTGGATAAGGCGGGTTATCGCGAGTACGTCCTCAATAAAGAACAAAACAGCCTGGAATTTCACGTCAAGCAGATCAGCAGTTTGAAAAAGCTAAACGTCGATATTGGGATTGCCAGCCATGTGATCGAAGCGCGCGGAAACGAGCAAGTGCTGCGCGAACTCAAAGTGGACGCCACGACACCACAGATGTTCCGGCTTTCAAAAGATATATAAAAGGAGAAATATCATGTTTCATCTTGGAACTACCGAATTGATCATTCTGCTCGTCATCATCTTGCTGCTGTTTGGCGTAGGGCGTATCAGCAAGATCGCCTCCGAATTGGGAAAGGGCATAAACAGCTTTCGAAGCGGACTCAAAGGCGAAGAAGAACCCGTCGAAGCCGGCGAGAAAAAAGGATAGGCGTTCTCCGTGACCGCAAATGTGTCGATTGTAAAGAAAGATAAACGTAATTGGCGGGATGTCTTTCGCGCATTCGGGCGTGCCCATAAAAAGGCCAGTGTCCAATTGGAAAGCTCAGCGCCGCTGCTCAATCACCTCAACGAATTACGGATACGGGTTTTTAAGGCGTTTCTGGCACTGATCATTGCCACTGGTGTTAGTTTTACATTTTCCGAGCAGATCATCGGGTATCTCGCAGCCCCCATTGGCGGGACGGAAAATCTTGTTTCTATCGAGCTGACCGAGAACATCGCCATCTTCATGAAAGTCTCGCTGTTAGGCGGCTTCGTGCTATCCATGCCGTTCATCGTGTATCAGATCATGGCGTTCATCCTGCCAGGCTTGAAACGCAACGAACGCGGCTGGCTGTTAGTCATGGTCCCATTTGCCACCTTGCTCTTTGCAGGCGGCGTGGCGTTCACCTGGTTTGTGATGCTTCCAACCGCCATTCCCTTCCTAACCAACTTCATGGGCATCACTACACAAGTGCGCCCTGAGAATTATTTTGAGTTCATTACCAGTCTCATGTTCTGGATCGGCATCTGCTTTGAAATGCCGCTGGTAATCATGTTTTTAGCGAAGATGAAATTCGTCACAGCGAAACAGCTAGCGAGCGGATGGCGATACGCTACAGTAGTGATGGCAATCGTCGCCGCCTCTGTCACCCCGACAGTTGATCCTGTCAACATGGGCTTGGTCATGGCTCCATTAATGGGGCTCTACGTCATCAGCATCGCTTTAGCTGCGATCGCCGGGAGAGGTTGACATGGATATTTTCGGAATCGGCGGTAATGAACTGATCGTCATCGTTTTACTGGCTGCCATCATTCTCGGACCGGAACGCCTGGCGCGTTCGGCGCGGGAGATCGGCAAGTTCGTCAAAAATATAAAAGCCTATTTCACCTCCCTTTCCTCCGAATTACGTGCAGAATTGGACGTGCTCGATGAGATGGAAAAGGTCAAAAAGGATATTTTGAAATAAATTCCCTCACCCACTTGGATGAGAGCCAGAATGCCTCGGAATGATGATGTAAAAAATCGTTTGCAGGATTATCATAAAAACAGACGAAATCTCGTCTCATAAAAAACCACTCCGATCTGTCAGTCTAAAACCCAGCGTCACGGCAAAACAGACGGTCCCCGTAAGGAGACAAGGGCTTTCCCGGAAACAGGAATGCCTCCCGAGATCTCAAACGCAAACGGGATCGAATTGAAAAGGAGCCATAGGCTGTGCAATTCCCTAAAAACTCGCCTCGCGCTCTGCTGGCGAGTTTGATTTCCCCAAATAAAAATAATCCCCGATTGCTGCTGGTCACAGGTACGCGCGGATCCGGCAAGTCTCTCTGGTGCATGGACTTAGCCGGGCGTGCTTACGCGCGTGGATTGAATTTATGTGGCTTGGTCTCACCATCCATTTTTTTGAATGAAGAGAAAATCGGAATCGGACTGAAAGACCTGCATAGCGGCGAAGAGGGTCGTCTTGCCTATCGCAAAGGCGATGAAAACGGCGGCATCCAAACGCAGGATTGGCAGATGGTGGCAGAGACATTGGAATGGGGAAACTCCGTGCTTGAACACGTTAAAACCTGCGATCTTTTCATCCTCGATGAAATCGGTCCGTTCGAGCTTGAACATGGCATCGGTCTCATGGCAGGCTTGGACATCATCGACAACGCAAAAGAGTTTCCTTGTGTGGCAGTCATCCGTCCGTCGTTGATCGAGAAAGCGCTCGCCCGCTGGCATTGGGCGGAAGTCTTGGACGTCTCAATGGAGATGGTCTCATGATTCAAGTCCGTGACCTGACCATCTCCTACGGGACGAGTCCGGTTTTACAAAACATCTCCTTCGACGTAAACGCAGGAAAGTGTCTCGTCATCACCGGCAGTTCAGGCTGTGGAAAATCCACGCTGGCGCATGTGCTCACAGGACTCATCCCCCACTCGATTCCCGCTCAGGTCACAGGAACAGTTCAAATCGCAGAGATGGATGCGCTTGCCTCTCCAGTAGACGCCATCTCCCAAAAAGTCGGCATCGTCTTTCAAAATCCGCGCACACATCTTTTCCATTTGCGCGTCGAAGATGAAGTTGCCTTCGGTCCGCGCAACCTCGGCATGGACGAAGATGAAGTCAACATGCGCGTCGCTTGGGCGTTGAATGCCGTCGGGCTGGCAGAGATGAGAGAACAAAAACCCGCCAACCTCTCTGGTGGACAGATCCAACGTCTCGCCATCGCCGCCACGCTTTCGATGAATCCCAAAGTGCTGGTGCTCGATGAACCCACCGCCTCGCTTGATGTGCCCGGCACGCAAAACGTCATCGGTGCGCTTGAGACCCTGAAAAAACAATATGGCTTGACCATCGTGCTGATCGAACATCGGCTCGCCGAAGTGCGCAGATTGGCAGACCATGTGCTTGTTTTGGATAAAGGGCGCATCGCCGCGCAGGGACAGTTCGACGACGTGCTCCGAAACCCCGCCACGCTGAAACAATACGGCTTGCGCCGTCCCACCGCTGAAACGCTCACAGATTGGTCGCGCCTGCTTGTGCCAAACGGACATCATCCCGAAAATCAGCAGCCATTGCTCAATCTGCAAAACCTCACTGCGGGTTACGAAGGTCACGCCATCATTCATGATGTATATCTGAAAATTTACGCAGGCGAGTTCGTCGCGTTGGTTGGCGATAACGGCACGGGTAAATCCACGCTGGCGTTGGCGGCGGCTGGCTTGCTCAAGCCCATCAATGGCAATGTCACGGTCAATGACACAGCCCGTCCGCGCCCCGGCTTGGACATTGCCCTGCTTTTTCAAAACCCCGCCGATCAACTCTTCACCGACTCGGTGGATGAAGAAGTCGCTTTCGGTCCGCGCAACTATCGCAGGTTCGATTCAGAAATCCACGAGCACACACTCGCCAGCGCAGACCTGCATCATCTGCGTACGCGCCGCCCCTTCACGCTTTCCATCGGTCAGCAGCAACGCACCGCGCTTGCCGCTTGCATCGCGCTTCGCCCTACGCTCGTCATTCTCGACGAGCCCACACTCGGACAGGATTGGCGTCATCTTCAACAGTTGATGGATTGCCTCGCGCGTTTAAATGAGAAAGGGACTGCCATCCTGCTCATCACGCATGACTACAAACTCGTCCATCACTATGCAAGACGCGTCATCCTGATGGAAAAAGGTCACCTCATTCTCGATGGGAAAATTGCTCCCGCTTCGAGAAGCAGAATCCACGCTGAGGAATTTGCCCATGTCTCACCCTGATGCCTTGATCTGGGATGACCGTTACTCGAACGACATGCGCTGGCGAAACCTGCGTTCGCCGCGCAATCTGGTCATCTCATACCAACACCTCATCCCCCGCAGCGGACTCGTCCTCGATGCGGCTTGCGGCTCCACGCCGACGGGATTGCATCTCGCCCGTCAGGGATGGCAGGTCATCGCTTTGGACGTGTCGAATGCCGCTTTGCGCATCGCCCAATCCGAGGTCCAGAAAGAGGCGCTGCCCATCTCCTTTGCATTGATGGACTTGATGAATCCCTGGCTGCCGTCGAACCGATTCAATGTCATCCTGAATTTCTATTTTTTATCGCGCCCGCTTCTCGCAACGTATCGCAAGTCCATGAAGCATGGCGGGATATTGTTCTTTGAAACTTTCGTACGCGATGAATCTTTCTCACATGAAGCGGACGACAACCCACATCATTATTTGGAGCCGCATGAATTGAAATCGCATTTCAAAGATTGGAACATCATCCATTACGAAGAAACCCAGCGGGCTTCGCGCTCGACGGAACGGCGCAATCGTTCACGGCGCATTGCGCGGCTGGTGGCTCGCAAACTTAAATAGAGGAATCATGAAATTTACAACTCGTGAACTTGTGACGATGGCGGTCTTTGGCGCACTGTGGGGACTGGTTGAAATTTCGCTCGGCTCGATCTTCCACGCCATTGATCTGCCGTTGAACGGTATGGCTCTGGCAATCTTCGGTGTGATGGTGACATGTATTGGAAGAATGTTCGTGCCCAAACGCGGCTCGACGATCTTCATCGGCGTCATTGCGATGGTGCTGAAATTGTTCAGCATCGGCAGCGCGGTCATCGGACCAATGGTTGGCATCTTTGCCGAAGCCTTGATCGCCGAATTGATTTTGAGCGCATTCGCAAAACCATCCATGCCTGCTTTTATTTTTGCCAACGCAGGCGCCGCCTTGTGGACGTTAATCCAGCCGTTTGTGACGGGCGTGTTTTTATTCGGGCGCAACCTGCTGGTCATCTGGCTCGATGTGCTGGATATGGGCACGCGCATCTTTGGCATCCCCTATCAAGCCGCGTTGTGGATCGTGATCGTTCTGGTCAGCGTACATGTACTCTTTGGCGGTATTGGCGGCTTGCTGGCTTGGAAATTAGGTCAGGTTTTGAAAATTCGATTGGGCAGGGAAGTTCCCCAACCCATCAGATAATCCCCAAAAAAAAGGAAAACATCATGAAACGTTTTTTGCTAATCACACTCGTACTATCACTGACGCTCATGGCTTGCGCTTCGCAGCTGCAGGAATCTGCCGGGCCCGTATTGAAGGTTTCGGATGGCAATGTCGAAAAAAACTACACTGCCGATGATCTCAAAGCCCTTGACGCATCACAGGCAGATTTCAAAGGCATCACCTACGTCGGTGTGCAGTTGACTGTTTTGCTCGCGGATGCGGGGATCGACCCAAGTGCGCTAACCGTTGTCAAAGCTGTAGCCTCAGATGGCTTCACGGCCAATTATGAATCCGCACTCTACAGTCGCGAAGATACATTGGTTGCATACGCCGCCATGGATGGTCCGCTCAGCGAAGAAGACGGTAACTTCCGCATGGTCTTGCCCGATCAGGAAGGCAAACTAAATCCGCGAGACTTGGTGGAGATCATCGCGATCCCATAAATCCATGCGCAAAGAGCCACCGTGTTAAAACAAGCTCAACCCGCCGCAATCCGATACTCAAATCCCAAGCCGCTCATTGGGAGCCTTGGGCATTTGAGTATTTTCCTTTGGGCGTTGGTCATGGTGCTGATCCCTTCGTTGACAAAAGGAATTATTTTGGCGTTCTTTGTATTGGGCATTTTGATAATTATTTATCCCGCCGCCTTGAAACGACTGGCTCGTCCGCGTTGGCTGGTGATCTTCGGGATTTTGTTTCTCATCAACCTGTTTTTCGGCATCTCAGAACAAGCGCCTGACCTAACCATTCTCGGTCTGTCTTTTTCTTCCATCAACATTTTTGGTAGCGTTCAAATGACCTTGCGTGCCGCGGTCATTCTTCTTGCAGCGGATGGGCTTTCGAGTTCAGTCAACATAATTGAAGTAGCTGGTTTGCTCGAACGCAGCGGTCTGCGCGGACTCGGCTTTTCCATCGGGGTGGCGACCAACCTTCTGCCCGACCTTCGTCAATCTGGCATGAATGCCTGGCACAGTCTACGCATGCGTGGCGGCTTTCGCGCACAATGGTGGCGCGGCACTCAATTGCTGGTGATCACCATATTTTCCAACGCGCTTCGTCACGCCGAACAGATCGTCCTCGCGGCAGAAGTGCGCGCATTTCGCCCCGAACTCAGCCGTCACGCCCCGCTTCGTATTGGCGCATTGGATCTCTGGCTGACTGCGGGATTAACCATCCTCGGCATCGTTTTGATTCTTGGATAGGAGCATGAAATGAAAGACTTATCCGCCCTGCTTGAAGTCTCAGCCCGTGACCACAGTCATTTGTGTCCGCGCCAGATTTTGGGAGTCCGCATCGGACTCAGGGGAATGCTGGCTCTGCAACTCGAACCGAATCGAGGCTCGAAGCGACTCCTCGTCATCACCGAAACCGACGGCTGTTTCGCAGACGGTCTCTCCGCCGCGACGAACTGCACCATCGGTCATCATACCCTGCGCGTGGAAGATTACGGCAAAACCGCCGCTACCTTTATAGATACGCAAACTGGAAAAACTGTCCGCGTCGCGCCCGCCTTGGATATCCGCGAGCAAGCCTTCGCCATCGTCCCAGATGAGCCACGTCATTACTTTGCGCAGATGCAAGCCTATCGAATCATGCCCGACGAAGCCATGCTAACCGTGCAGGAAGTCATCCTGAACACGCCCATTGAAGAAATCGTTTCCCGCCCCGGAATGCGAATCAGCTGTGATATGTGCGGCGAAGAGATCATGAATGAACGTGAAATCCGTTGTGAAGACTCGATTAGATGTAAATCATGCACAGGAAGTGGATATTATCGATCAAGCATTAAGGTGTGTTTTCCGCATGAAATCCCATCTTATAAATGAGACCAAAAAATCTGTTTTTGACACCTTCGCTTTTTCACCTTACAGTCGCAATCGAATCTGTCCGGCGGGGCATATATCATGTATACGGGTATAAATTTAAGCCGCGCTGATTTACACCTCCTATATAGAGAACAAAACATCAATTATTGACAAACACCCCTACGTATAGGGGTGTTTTCTTTAGAATATTTCCGTAAACAATCAATCCGCTTTTTGCTGTCAATCGA
>CAILWD010000176.1 GCA_903837815.1 uncultured Chloroflexota bacterium
CCTGTGGAGCGACATTGCCCCGAATGAATACGGCTTCTATGCCAACGTCAACCCGAACGTTGATCATCCGCGCTGGAGCCAGGCCAGCGAACGGCGCATCGGCGAATTTGCCCGCCGCGACACTCTGATGTTCAATGGATACGAACAACAGGTAGCCGGATTGTATGCAGGCATGGATTTGGCGAAAAATTATTAATTCAACGTTGTAGGGGCGACCCAATGGGTCACCCCTACGAAAATAAATCATGAAAAAAAATCGTTTCACCCTGCTCCAAATCCTGGTCCATGTTGCGGGCTGGCTGCCGCTCGGCCTGCTGCTCTTCGATTTCCTGGGCGACAACCTGACCGCCAACCCCATCCAGGCCATCGAACAGCGCACCGGGCTGAATGCCATAACTTTCCTGATCCTGTCGCTGGCCTGCACCCCGGTTGCTTCCGTTTTCGGCTGGAAAGAACTGACCCAGCGCCGCAAAGCGCTCGGTAATTACGGCTTCTTGTATGCCGCCCTGCACGTGACCACGTTCTTTGTTCTGGATTACGGCCTCGACCTGGCGGCAGTCTGGCGCGATGTGGGCAGCAAATCCTTTATCATCATCGGCGCATTGTCCTCCCTGCTGCTCCTGCCGCTGGCGGTGACCTCGTTCAACTACTGGATGAAACGTCTGGGCAGGAACTGGAAGCGCCTGCATCGCCTGGCCTACATCATCTCCCCGCTGGTGGTAGTCCATTTCTTTATGGCCAGGAAAGGCGACCTGCTTAACCTGAGCGGCGACATCCTCCAGCCGCTGGCTTATGGCGTGGTGGCGCTGTTTTTACTGCTCTTGCGCCTGGCCCCAATCAAAAAGCCGCTCATCGCCCTGCGCCAAAAACTTTTTGCCCATTAAATTTTTTGCGCAAGGCATTGCTTCGCGCCTGCATCTGCCATATGGAACCCCAGATAAAACCTGATAGAGCAACGCCATGTGCTTGGTGATCTAGCCGCTCAAGATAATTACAGCATTTGGCGAAGCATATTGTTGATTTGAATGTCAATCACTTTGTCTTGACAGGAAAAATAAAAATGCCTACAATATGACCGGTCGGTCATGTGACCGACTGGTCATATTGATTCAAGGAGACAAAAATGGATATTCTGACTATCGTTGGCATTTTGCTCATCCTGTACGGCCTCGCCTGTTTTTACATTGGTCTGGCAAAGCCGCAGGCCATCTGGAAAATGGGTAAGATTCAGGGCTTTGTGCAGTTGCTCGGTGAAAAAGGCACGGTGGCGATGATGCTCATTCTGGGCGTTGCCACCCTCGGCGGCGGGATTTGGCTCCTGGTCGGCTAAACCGGATAACCGGATAACGAATCCCCCATGCCCACCGAAACCTTTTTCAATCTGCCCGAAGAAAAACGCGCCCGCCTGCTCGACATTTTGCTGGATGAGTTCTCGCAGAACGATTACAAAAATGTTTCCATTGGGCGGGTGGCTGACCGGGCTGGCATCGCCAAAGGCAGTTTTTACCAGTACTTTGCCGACAAAAAGGATTGCTACCTGTACCTGATCCAGCTCGGTATCGACGAAAAAACTGCCTTCCTGAAACAATCTCCCCCCGTGGCGCCTGCCGATATGTTCGCCCACATCCGCTGGTTGTTGAATATCGGGATGCACTACCAATTCCACAACCCGCGCCTGGCGCAGATTGGCTACAAGGCCATCTTTGACGATGTGCCCCTGCCCGATGAGACGATGCAAGTCATCCGGCGCGGCGGGTACGCCTATTTCAAGCAGATGGTCGAAGCCGGCATTGCCGACGGCTCGCTCGACCCGAGTGTGGATGCCGATATCGCCGCCTTCCTGCTCAATGCGGCCTTCACCGACCTGGGCAAGCACCTGATGGAACGCTTCGCCATCTCCCCCGATAACCTGCTGGCCGCTGGCGTGGAATCCTTCCAAAAAGACGAAGTCCGCCGCGCGATTGAGCAGGTCATTGGCATCCTGGAGAATGGCTTGCGGAAGAAGACATAATTTAGTACACGGATTGCACGGATGACACGGAAAAACACGGATTTTTTAAATTTTTCCGTGCAAATCCGTGAAATCCGCGTTATCCGTGTCCCAAGAAAGAAAAACCATGATCACCGTCCAAAACCTTCAATTCACCTACACCGGCACGGCATCCCCCGCCGTGCGCGATTTATCGTTTGCCGTTGCGCCAGGCGAGATATTTGGTTTCCTCGGCCCGAGCGGCGCGGGGAAATCGACCACGCAGAAGATTCTCATCCGCCTGTTGCGCGATTTTTCGGGCGGCATCGAAATCCTCGGGCGTGATCTGCGCGCCTGGGGCGATGACTTCTACGAGCAGGTGGGCGTCAGTTTTGAACTGCCCAACCACTACGGCAAACTGACCGCACTCGAAAACCTGCGCTACTTCGGGCGGCTGTATGCCGGCAAAACCCTCGCCCCCGAATCCCTGCTGGAGATGGTCGGATTGCAAGATGATGGCGACCTGCTGGCTTCGCAATATTCCAAGGGCATGAAAATCCGTTTGAACCTGGCACGCGCACTGATTCACAGCCCGCAGTTGCTCTTCCTCGATGAACCCACCGCCGGACTCGACCCGGTCAACGCCCGCCGCATCAAAGACCTGATCAAATCCCAGAAAGATGTCGGGCGCACGGTTTTCCTGACCACGCACGATATGACCATCGCCGATGAGTTGTGCGACAGGGTGGCGTTCATCGTTGACGGGCAGATCAAACTCATCGATTCGCCGCGCGCGCTCAAACTGCGGCACGGCAAAAAGCTGGTACGGGTGGAATATCTCGATAACGAGAGCCCGGCTGTGGGTGAGTTCGCTCTCGATGGGCTGGCAGAAAATCCCCAGTTTTTGGCATCCATCCGCCAGCCGGTACAAACCATCCACACCCAGGAAGCCAGCCTCGAGCAAATCTTCATCGAAGCCACCGGACGGAGCTTGGGATGAGCCGCCTACTGAACACGATTTATTGGGACATGGTGCGCCAGTATCGCAACGGGTTTTATTTCGTTTCGGCGATTGTGGTGGCGTTTTTTGCGGTGCTGTTGCGCCAGCTCAACGGCGTGGATTGGGGCTGGTGGTGGCCCGTCATTTTGCTCGAAAACCTGGTGATGAATACGTTTTATTTCGTCTCGGGCATTGTGCTGCTCGAAAAAGGCGAAGGCACGCTCGAAGCCCAAATTGTGACGCCCCTGCGCGATTGGGAATACCTGCTCGCCAAAGTTGCCAGCCTGTTCGTGCTTTCTGCCGCCGAGTCGCTGGCGCTCATCCTGCTGGTGAGCGGGCCGGGCTTCAACTGGTTCTGGATGCTGCTCGGCATTGCCTTTTTTGTGGCAATTTACACGCTCTACGGCTTTTTTGTGGTCTCGCGCTACGATTCCATCTCCGAGTTTATTTTGCCTTCGGCGTTGTGGACGATGGGATTCTCGCTGCCGCTATTACCGTACTTTGACCTTTGGAACCACTGGAGCCTGTACCTGCACCCAATGCAAGCGCCCCTTGTGCTGGTGCACGCCGCCTATGCGCCGATTCCTGGCTGGGAGTTGGTTTATGGCGTGCTGTATGGCTTGCTGTGGGTGGCAATTGGTTGGTATATCAGCCAGCGCGCGTTTTATCGCTTCGTCGTCACCAAAGAAGGCGCGCGCAAGTAGTGCAAGCAAATGGCGCAAGATAATGACTTGCGCTACGAAAGGATTTCCTCATGAACATGATTCAAACCCTGCGCGCCCTCGGGCCGATTGACATTCGCAGTATCCGCCGCGACAGTATGCTCTCGTGGATGGTGTTTGTACCCATCCTGAGCGCACTCATCCTGCGTTTTGGGCTTCCACCCCTCAGCGCGCGCCTGCTCGAACGCTATGACTTTGACCTCGTGCCGTTCTACCCGGCCCTGCTGGCCTATTTCTTTGTGGTCATGTCGCCAATTGTCTTTTCGGTGGTGATCGGCTTCCTCCTGCTCGACGAAAAAGACGACAAAACCCTGACCGC
>CAILWD010000177.1 GCA_903837815.1 uncultured Chloroflexota bacterium
GAGGAATTTCCTGTACGAGTAATCGTTGTTATCGTCACTTACCTTGGCGCTTCCAAGCACTACGATTTTTCCGTCGGATTGCAAGCCGAGCCCCAGCACAGAACTTGGGCGGGCTTCGAATTTCGTTGTGACGACGCCGCTCGTGCCAAACGATGTGTCCAGCATTTCGCCCGTGGGGATGTTTGAATCGAGGACAGTGATGACGAATTCCTGCAAGGTTCCCTGTTCTCCATCATGCACCTCGACCCTGAAATTGTAGACGTGGTCCAAGCCTGAATCGTCGGGTGTGTTGTAACTGGGCGGGGTGACGAAGGACACTTTCCCGGATGCATCAAGGTTGAACAACTGCCAATCTGCTCCGCCAGCCATGACATATTCAATCGTTGGGGCTGGCAGGTCGGCATCGGTTGCAATGATGGTGGTCACATCGACAGCGCCTTCAGGCACGCTGATATTTGCCACCGCCCCGCCGCCGTTGGAGGTGATGACCGGGGCGAACTCATTGACCGGCGTGACGGTCACGGCAATGTCCTGAGTCGAGGTCAAGATTCCGTCCGAAGCTTGCGCTGTCACGTGGTAGACCGTACCCGATGGAATGGCCTCGAAATCGGGCGGGGCGACGAAGGACAGGATGCCCGTGCCGGAGTTGATCGAGAACTTGCCCGTATCCGCTCCTGAAATCGAATAGGTGATCTGCTGCCCATTGGGGTCCACCGCGGTGACACCGGCGACGGTCATGGTATTTTCAGGGAGGCTGATCGAAATCGACGCGCCGCCGTTGATGATCGGAGCCTGGTTGCCCGCGCCGCTGCTGGTGGAATAGGTGACGATCAACTCTGGCTGTCCGCTGCCGGAATTGCCGGAGTTGAGCTTGACATAGTCCGCGCCTAAGTCATCGTTGTCGTCTTTGGCGAATATCAGGCGGAACTGGGTCGACCCGTATTTGTTGACCAGACCGAGGTTGATGTTGCTCAGGCTGGAGGTGTGCCAGTTGTCCACCGCGCCCGAAAATGGGTCCTGTGTCGAGCCGATATTGGCGATGGCGGCAAAGTCTTCCAAACCTAATACGATGTTGTTGCTGAATGAGCCATTGCGAATCTCTAGCAACAGGTTGCCGTGTGTCGTGAATGGGTCTGTGCCGACCACTCCCTGCCGTTTGACCTTGAGTTGCGCCGCCGTAACTACGGCATTGTCGGGGATGGAAACTGTGTCAAAGGAAAGGATGCCGCGATACTGGCGGTCTTTTGTACCGTCGCCCACAAAGATGGCGTTGGATGCCTTATCCAAAGTTCCGCCCTTGTTGGTGTTTTCTCCCGATTCGAGAATCCAGCCATCGTATAGGTTGACAGATTTGAAGGTCGTGGTGTTTGTGACGCCTGCGGCTCCCGTCTCGAAGCGCGCCAGAATCGCTTTATCTCCGCTGATTCCAACCACAACAGCCTTGCCGTCGATTTGGCGGGCAATCCCCGTTGCCGTGTCGGCGCTGTTCCCAAGGTCGGTGACCACTTTGCCGTTCGTGCCGAACGAGGTGTCGAGTGTGCCGTCGCTGTTATAGCGGACGAGGAGGAAGTCGCTGGCGGTGAGGCTGCCGGTCTTTCCCTCCACGACGATTTTCCCATCGGGTTGGATGATAAAGTCGTCGAACGCTTCATTCGCGCCGAAGTCGGCAATCACAATTCCCGTCCCGCCGAAAGTTGTATCCACCGAGCCGTTGCCGAGCAGCCGCACCAACACGCCGTTCACGGGCTTGTTATCGTCGTTGACAATGCTTCCCGCCGCCACGATCTTCCCATCTGGCTGGAGGGCAAGCGCGCCGTTGCTATGGGAAAAATTGGGGATCGAGACCTGCACAGTCCCTTTGCCATTTGTCCCGAAATTGGATTTATCGAGCCAGCCATCCTGATTGAGACGCATGAACGTGAGTTGCTGGTTGGCGTCGTCGTCCATCATATCGCCAGACACGACAATTTTATTATCTGGCTGAAAGACGACGGCGGATGCGCCGTTATAGCGGTTATTCGGAAAATCGCTTTTATCGAATATCCTCGCGAATTCCGGCGCGCCGCTGCCATCGAACCTGGCAACCGCAAAGTTGGTGAAATTCCCCTGGTTGGTCTCTGTTGCAACCATCACGATCTGACCATTTGGCTGGATGAGGAGGTCGCTTGGGCTGTAGGTGCTGAACTCGGCGCTGGAGGGAACCACCGCCAACCCGTTTGTCCCAAAGGAGGTATCCAGGCTGCCATTGGTGTTGAAGCGGGCAACCGCAAAACGTCCGCTGCTGCTTCCGCCGACGATGATTTTGCCATCGGTTTGAAGCGCAACCTTCACGGTGAAAAATGGGGTGATTTCGATGGGCGCGACTCCGCTGACGCCAAAAGTAGAGTCCAGCGTGCCGTTATTGTTGTAGCGGGTGAGCGCTTTCATCCACTGCCTGTCGCCCAGGACAACGATCTTCCCATCGGTTTGCAGGGCAACGTCAAGCACGGAGCTGGGCAGGCCGCTGAATTGGGTGGAGACGATGCCGTTTGTCCCAAAAGTCGGATCCAAAGTCCCGCCTGCCGCTGAAACACTGGTCCCGCATAGCAGCGCCGCGATGAGGGTCACTGCCAGCAACGCAAAGGATTTCTTCGTACAAAAGAAGCATACTTTCATTTTTTCCTCGGAAAACATTTTATGCTTTCCACTTCTTATATTGTAGAGACTTCGGACGCCTGA
Organism: uncultured Chloroflexota bacterium; assembly: GCA_903837815.1. GTDB lineage: Bacteria > Chloroflexota > Anaerolineae > Anaerolineales > Villigracilaceae > Villigracilis. The sequence continues at coordinate 2,719 of CAILWD010000177.1, forward strand.
AGCAAGTTGCGATTTCATGGCGGTTTTTGAGCAGCTAGGACAAATGTGGGATGCCGCGTCAGGGGCTGTGCAAAGTGATTGCAAGGTTTATGCGGCTCAATTGCTTGCCCGCTTTCTGATGGAGTTTTATATTTATTCCATCGATCCAGTTTTGAATTTATAAAAGGAGAATAAAATGAGCTACCAGATGATGTTTATTGTCAATGCCGTTGTCCTGGCGCTGTTCGGCGGCGCGTTCATGATTATGCCTGAATTCGTCCTCACCCAATTCAAGTCCGAGACCTATGTCGCGACCATGTATCTGGCGCGTTTCATGGGCGGCTCTCTGGCGCTGGGTGGCCTGCTGCTCTGGTTCTTGCAGGATATCGTGGCGAAGAAGCAAAAGATCATTGCCTTTCTTCTGCTTGCCTCATCCATCGGCGGGTTCGTCCTGACCCTGTTCGGCATGACTTCCATCGGCGTGCTGCGCGCCAACGGATGGGTGCTGTTGGTGATCTTTGGACTCTTCTCCCTGATCTATGCCTACATGTTGTTTTTGCAGCCCAAACCGGCGCCATCCAAAGCCAGCGCCCCGCGCAAGCCGAAGCCAGCAGCGCCGGCGGCGAACAACGGGCAACAACCACAATAATTCAAGTTCTCTCCACGCGAAAGACCGAGGCGAAATGCCCCGGTCTTTTTTTATGCATTCCGAATCTTGTAGTAATATCACCCCCGATGGATGTGACTAAATTTTCAAAGGCTTTGCTTCTTTGTGGGACGATGCTTTTCACCGTCCTTTCCTGCAAGTCTGCCGGTGACCTTTCCACGCCGGTGCCTGACAGCCCACCCATTGCGACTCGGACCCCGCCGCCTTCCGTGATGCCCCGCCTGCCGCGCACCCCGACCCCATTGGGTTTGTTTATTCCGCCGACCCGGGTTGTTCAATCCACTTTCCCGGCCTGGGTAACGGATTTTTCCGACCCCATCCTTGCCGCGCTGGTTGGTCAGAAACCGGATTTCGAGGATGAATTCCTAAACTTCGATCAGGGTTGGTTTTACTTCATCCCCGACAGCCCAAAGGGACCCTACTACGCCCACATCGAGAATGAAGCCCTGCTGTTGAAACTCCCCGCCGAAAACGAAAAGCGGGATTATTGGGCCTACAACCCGAAGTTGCTGCGCGAAAATTTTGTGTTGAGTTTCGATGTCCAATTTCTCGAAAGTCAGCCCGAAGATACGCTGCGATTTCAATTCGACCAATCCACAGAGCGGAGTGTGGCGCTCGACCTCATGAAGAATCAAAACTGGGCTTTGCACTGGGGTTCCCTTGCAGAATGGCAATCCCGCGAGGGGACGTACGCCCAATTCCCGCCCGACAACATTCAGGTTTTGATCATTGCAAAAGATGGGGAGTGCGCCTTCTATCTGGATCATGCGCCCCTCGCCTACCTGCCAGATTGTCGAACCGCTCCGTTTCTCCGCCCTTCTCCCTGGGCGATGACCTTTCACATCCTTGCCGAACCCGGTCATGTTGCCTCTGCGACAATCGATCATTTGAAGTTTTGGGACTTGGACAAAATCTCCAACCCCTGAAACATTTTTTATCTTGACTTCTCTTCCCCCGCCCATTATTATGAAATCATGAATCCAACGCTCGATCCTGAACAATTACGCGCCGCGATGCGCGCCTGGTCTGCGGGTGTGACGGTGGTCACGGCTATGCACGAAGGCAGGCAAAGCGGCGCAACCGTCAACTCGTTTACCTCCATTTCTTTGTACCCGCCTTTGCTGACGATCACCCTGCAAAAGACAGCCAAGACTCATGATTTTATTTTGAAGTCCCGTACTTTTGGCTTGACCATGCTTTCGGCGGACCAATCGCATCTGGCGGATTTATTCGCAGGGAAGACCGCCGCCGAAGACCGTTTTGCCGGCTTGCAAACCGAGACTCTCGTCACGGGTGCGCCGTTGATCGTCGGCGGGCTGGCATGGCTCGATTGCCGCGTTTTCGAAACCTTCGACGCCGTCAGCAGCACCCTGTTCATCGCGGAGGCGCTCGCCGCACAGACCTTGAACGATGGGGAGCCGCTGGTCTATCACAACCGCGAATATTGGAATTTGATTCGTTTGGTGTAGAGGCAAGTTTCAAACTTGTCTCTGCGGGAGGATATGATGACCGATCCATTGACCGACCTCGAAAAACAAACGCTCCTGCGGCTTGCGCGGGAAGCGATGGAATCCGGTGTGCGCGGACAAAGCCTTCCATCTCTGGATAAAGCCTCCCTCACGCCAAACCTGCTGGAGCAGGGCGCATCCTTCGTCACGCTCACCGTTCACGGTGACTTGCGCGGATGCATCGGCGCGCTCGAAGCATACCAGCCGTTGGTGGATGACGTCCGCGAACATGCCGTCGCCGCCGCGCTCGAAGATCCGCGCTTCCCCCAGGTAAGGGAAGATGAGTTGGGCAGAATCCACATCGAGGTGTCGCGTCTCACCCCGCCCGTTCCGCTGGAATATTCCGACAGCCAGGATTTGCTCGCGAAGCTGCGTCCAAACGTGGATGGAGTCATCCTTAAAAGCGACTTCCGCCGCGCCACCTTCCTGCCGCAGGTCTGGGAGAAACTCCCCGAAGCGGAAGAGTTTCTCGATCACCTGTGCGCCAAAATGGGGGCGAGGTCAAATTTGTGGCGCACAACGAAATTGCAGGTTTACATTTATCAGGTCGAAGAATTCCATGAAATGAATTAGAATCCACTCATGACCGACAACCAAGCCAACGATACCATGTTCGAGGATGCGGTAAGCGCCCTGCGTCGCGGAGACAAGGCGCGCGCAAAGGAATTGTTGACCCTGCTTCTCAAGACGGATCAAAACAATTCGACTTACTGGATCTGGCTTAGCGCAGCGGTGGACAACAAGAAGGAGCGGATTTACTGCCTGCAAACCGCCAACAAACTCGACCCCGAAAATGTCACCGCCAAACGCGGTTTGGTCCTGCTTGGGGCCATGCCTCCCGATGAAAAGGTCCAGCCGTTTTTGCTGAACCGTCCGCGTGTGTGGGAGCAAAAACTTTTGCTCGCCACCGAGAAACCAAAAGAAAAAGGTTTCAAGGCGGTGATGAAGCATCCCGCTGTGCGGCTGGTGGGTGTGGCTTTGATCATCGTTGGGTTGTTCTCTGCGGCGATATTTGGGTTCATCCTCCCGCGTCAGACTTTTGTTGTGCCCACCCGATCTTTTACGCCGGGGCCTTCCCCCACTTTTACCGCAA
>CAILWD010000178.1 GCA_903837815.1 uncultured Chloroflexota bacterium
ACCTTAATAATCTTGTCCTCGCCTTGATTCGTCAGGCTGGCTTTACAAACGCTGCCCAAGCCAGACGCTTTTTCTCCGCCCATCTTCCCGCTGCATTTTCACTCCTCCTTACACCCTTTTCCTGACTTTGCTACAGCCATGGCGCGGTAAATAAAATTACTTGACACATCCTGTTTTATGGGTGTAAACTCGAACCTGAAAGAAAAATCTTGAAGAAAGGAGCGCGCTCTTGATGTCTTTTATCGTTTTCACAATCCCCAACGCAGTTGGCTTTTTGCCTTCTCGGAGTGCGCCTGTAGACCGAAACTAGGTCTCTTTCTGTCCCCTGTTTTCCTGGGCTGTGGCGCAACCGCCGCAGCCTTTTTTGTTTAATCCGTCCTGAGCGTAGTCGAAGGACGCCTCCCCATAACCGCGCTTCGACTGTCGCTCAGCGCGAAGATGTGAGAAAAGAAATGACCACGTTACACCCACCTTACGAACCCGCCCTCACCTTCGATTTCCGCCATACCCTGCAAGCCAACCGGCTTAAAGGGCTGTGGCAGATGATGTCCGATTATCGCCTGTCCTACATTGCCGCCGCCGTTGCGCTGGCGATCTCCGCGCTGTCGAAGACCTACACCTACATCCTCTTGCGCTTTTTTGCAGATGACGTGCTGACTCAAAAACAATACATCAGCGGCTCACTGACCTCCACCCTGATCTGGATTGGGGCGGGATTCATCGGGCTGGCAGCCGTCGAAGGCGGATTCGCCTTCCTGTCGGGACGGCTGGCGGCGTACACCGCCGAAGGCATCACCCGCCGCCTGCGTGACTTCCTCTTCGACCACATCCAACGACTGAGCTTTTCGTATCACGCCACCACCCCCACAGGCGACCTGATCGAGCGTGTCACTTCGGACGTGGACGCCCTGCGCCGCTTTTTTGCAGAACAAGCCATCGGCGTGGGACGCATCGTCTTGTTATTCGTCATCAACTTCATCGCCATCCTCAACCTCAACGTGGAACTGGCGCTGGTCTCGGTAGTGGTGATTCCCATCATCCTGCTGGTTTCGATCTGGTTCTTCAAGAAGGTGACCAAAGCGTATGAGGATTATCAGGCGCAGGAGGCCATCCTCTCGACGACCTTGCAGGAAAACCTGACGGGCGTGCGCGTGGTCAAAGCCTTTGCGCGGCAGGACTACGAAAAGAAGAAGTTCGAGAAGGACAACTGGGGCAAGTACCTGAAAGGCAAGATTTTGCTTTTCATGCACTCGATGTTCTGGCCCCTCTCGGATATTGTGCTGGGATTCCAAATGCTGTTTGGCTTTATCTACGGCGCGTTCATGGCAATCGACGGTGACATCACCCTCGGCGAGTACATCGCCTACGCGGGGCTGGTGGTCTGGCTCATCTGGCCCATCCGCAATTTGGGACGAATCATCGTGCAGACTTCGACAGGCATGGTCTCGTACGGACGCCTGATGGAAGTGGTCAAGCAGCAGCGTGAACCACTCTTCGATGGGAAGTATCAGCCCCAGGGCGCGGTCAAAGGCGACCTGCGATTCGAGGATGTCTCGTTCATGTATTCCGATGGCAAATCCGACGTGCTGAAAAACGTCTCATTCCACGCCAAGCCCGGACAGGCTATCGCCCTGCTTGGTTCGACGGGTTCGGGCAAGACTTCGCTTGTCAACCTGCTGCCGCGCTTCCACGAATACACGGGCGGACAAATTCTGCTCGACGGCGTGGAGTTGAAGGATTATTCGCGCTCGTACCTGCGCCAGCAGATTGGCATTGTGGAGCAGGAGCCGTTTTTGTTCAGCCGCTCGATCCGCGAGAACAT
>CAILWD010000179.1 GCA_903837815.1 uncultured Chloroflexota bacterium
ACCTTAATAATCTTGTCCTCGCCTTGATTCGTCAGGCTGGCTTTACAAACGCTGCCCAAGCCAGACGCTTTTTCTCCGCCCATCTTCCCGCTGCATTTTCACTCCTCCTTACACCCTTTTCCTGACTTTGCTACAGCCATGATCAGCGCTGGCGAAACCATCCGAAAAAAACTCTGTCCGTAGTAGAATTCAAACCCAACACTCACACAGGAGAAAAAATATGAAAGCCAGCCGTTTGTTAAGCGTCATGTTGGCGTTTGTCCTTCTCGTAAGTGGACAAATTGCCTGCAACACATTAACCGAAGAGCCTGTCGAACCCGCAATAACCGAAGCCCCTGCCGAAGAACCCAACACGGCGGACGAATCCGCAACCATCAACCCCGCTGTGCAGGGCGAGCCCGGCACCTGGCTGGTGATGCTCTACCAAAACGCGGACGATGAAATCCTCGAAGAAGATATCTTCATCGACTTGAACGAAGCCGAAGTGGTTGGCTCCACCGACGCCGTGACCATCGTCTCGCAGATCGACCGCTACGACGGCGCATACGACGGCGACGGCGATTGGATTTCGACCAAGCGCTATTTCGTCACGCAAGATGGCGATCTCGAAACCGTCGCCTCTGAGGAACTCGAAGACCTCGGCGAAATGGACAGCGGCGACAGCAACACGCTGGTTGACTTTGCCAGGTGGGCGATCGCCACCTACCCCGCCGACAACTACGTCTTGATTCTCTCCGACCACGGCGCAGGCTGGACGGGCGGCTGGAACGACGACGACCCCTACGAAGGCAGTTCCTTCTCGATGCAAAACATCGACGACGCCCTCGGACAAATCATTGCCGACACGGGCATCGACGCCTTTGAACTCGTCGGCTTCGACGCCTGCCTGATGGGACAACTCGAAGTGATGAGCGGCATCGCGCCTCACGCCCGCTACTCCGTCGGCTCGGAGGAAACAGAACCCTCCCTCGGCTGGGCTTACGCCGACTTCCTGACCGCGCTCAACGAGAACCCCGCCATGAGCGGCGGCGACCTGGGCAAAGTCATCGTCAACGGCTACCTCGCACAGGATTTCCGCATCACCGATGATGACGCCCGCTTCGTTTTCTCCGGCGGAAATTTCAGCGCCGAAAGCGTCGCGGCAGATTTGATTCAGACCAGCACCCTCGCCGCCATCGACCTGAGCCAAATCCAAAATTTGAACGCCGCCGTCAACAACCTCGCCACCGCCCTGATGGGCATCGACCAGTACGCCGTCGCCGAAGCCCGCACCTACGCCCAATCTTATGAAAGCGTCTTCGGCGAAGATGTGCCGCCCTCTTTCATCGACCTCGGTCACTTCACCGAATTGCTGGCATCCGAAAGCAGCGACCCCAACGTGACGCAAGCCGCCGAAGCCGTGCAAGCCGCCCTTGCCCAAGCTGTCCTTGCGGAAATGCACGGGGACGACCGACCAGCCTCCAGCGGGCTCACCATCTACTTCCCCAATTCTGAACTCTACGACGGGACCTTCGGCGATTCCCCCGCTTATGGCATCCAATATAGTTCCTACATCGGACGCTTCGCCACCGCCTCGCTTTGGGATGACTTCCTGACTTTCCACTACACAGGCGAAGCCTTCGACCCCGCCTCCGCCGACCTGAGCGTCGTCACGCCTGCCAAATCTGCCGAGCGCGACTTCACCGAAGCGGTGGAGGAATCCGCGCCACAACAAGACTCCCAAATCACCGCTCCTGGCGCGGGTGAAATTTCCATTGCCCCGCTCGAAGTCTCTGCCAGTGAAATCGGCCCCGACGATACTGTCACCCTCTCGGTGGAAATCAGCGGCTCGAACATCGGCTATGTTTATTATTACGCCAGTTGGTACGACCCCGAGTCCGACTCCTATCTCACCGCCGACATGGGTTACATCGCGGCGGAAGACACGAAGGAAATCGGCGGCATTTATTATCCCGATTGGGGCGAAGACTCGACCCTCGCCTTCGACTTCGATTGGGAACCTACGCTGTACTTCATGAGCAACGGCAACGAAGCTGAAGACCAGTTTGCGTTCTTCGAGCCGACGGTCTACGGCGTGAGCGACCTCGACGACGTGTACAGCGTGCGCGGCGTTTTCCAGTACGCGGGCAGCGATAAAGAAATTGACGCGGTGATGAATTTCGGCGGCGACGGCAAGATGCTCAATATCTTCGGTTTCAATGGCGAGGATGGCAAGGGTGCGCCGCGCGAGATCACGCCCAGCGCAGGCGATACCTTCACCATCATCGAAGAATGGCTCGACTTCGACCAGAATCCCGACGGCGAATTTGTAGACTATGTCGGCGGCACCATGACCTTCGGCGACCAGCCCTTCGAGGTGGTTCCGTACTACGCCTACTCCGGCGACTACGTCCTCGGTGTCATCGTCACTGACCTCAACGGCAACAGCGTCGAAGAATTTATCGAAGTGACCGTGACTGAGTAAAGACAATTCTGTTCTTCGGCAGCGGGGCTGGGTTTACAGGCCGCGCTGCCGAAGCCAGTCAGGAACTATTCAAATCCTGGCTTAATGGATCGTTTACAAGCGCTAGCATCTTCATTAAACCGAAGCTTAAGAAATCAATAAAAAACAGGAAACGAGAAAATGATATGGCACCATTATTAAATGTGAACCAGGCATCCGAACAACGAGAATTGAATTGCCGCGCAATAAAAATGAACCAATCAGGTAGGCGGGGTCGCGGCTTGCGTGGATTACCTCTGCATTCCACCCTGCTGGCAGGCGATTTTTTTGATGCTATGAATCCTATATTGAGGGAAATAATGAGTAAAACCCCTTCCCCTTCTTACATTTTACCCCCATATGCTAAGACATTGAGCCTGATAAAATCTTCCTCGTCCCTGACCTACTCCCCAAAGACGAACCCGCTGACCTGAAATTCAATGGCGGCCCTGCGCTCGAGCGTCATCACCCGTTTCATCGTCCGCATGAACCAGAAGATTGACGATGGTTTCGTCTGGCGCACGGGTGTGGTTCTGAAAATTGGCGAAAACAAAGCGCTGGTCAAGGCAGATATCGAAGACCGCAAGATCACTATTGAGATTGATGGTCTCGAGCATACCCGCCGCGACACCCTGTCCGCGATACGATATCAGTTGGATGAGAAACATCACCTTGCGTAACCGCATTGGCGTCTCGCCGATGTGCATGTACAGCTATCAAGGCGGATTCTCCAACGATTGGCAGGTGATTCATCTGGGAGCGCGCGCGGCAGGCAGCGCAGGGCTGATCATTGCCGAAGCCACCGCCGTCGACCCAATTGGACGAATCACTCCCTACGATATTGGCCTCTGGTCAGATGAGCACATCGATCCGCTCGTGCGCGTGACCCGCGCCATCAAAAATAGCCGCGCCGTACCAGGGATTCAAATTGCCTACGCAGGCAGGAAGGCTGGTTCGCGGCGTCCGTGGAATATTGGGAAACCGCGCCAGCCCGATGAACTGCCCAGTTGGCAGGGCGTTGGCCCCAGCCCGATTGCGTTCAACGGTGATTATGAAGTTCCGCATGAACTGAGCGTGGAAGAGATTCGAGCAGTTCAGACTTTCTCAAGCATGGTAAAGACCACGCCGTCATAATAACCGTTCTTGTTGTAACACTTGATCTTCATTCTGTGGGTCCTTTTCCTTCAGGCAATGGTCTCCTTTCAGGCCGGTGAGAATCTTCTGGTTGCGGCTGTGTTTCACCAGCGGGGGTATTATCCAAAACACTTATGGTTCAGGGTGCATTTAACAAGCTGGTCGAAATTAGATTCCCAGGCATTAGACTTCACGCACTCTTGGAGACAATCTTCGCAGGTGTTCGGTGTTGCGCCGGGTACACAGCATTCATTGAGGTTGTTGGAGTGATCTATCATGCACTGCCTGACCCACCATTTGCCGGCTAGTATACCGCTGCGCACTTTGAATGTTGTGATCTGTCTGGAATTCATGTTATTTGCCTCGTGGAGTTGGATTGAAATCTGTTTACATTGTACATGGATGGCGTGACATAGACGTGACCGGACTGTCCTATTTTCGTTCGAACGGATTGTTGATACACCAGGTTGAAGGCATCCTGCATACTGCGAGGCTGAGGATGACGGGCCCGATAATTTTCCTTCATTGGTGAGCCGTGCATGGTCAGGTATTCAGATACCATGGCTCCGGGCTTGCAACCGCCAAGGGGATGCCGATTCAGCCCCCGAACAGGCAGACAAAATCATCCGTAACGGGCGCGCCAATCTGGTCTTGCTTGGTCGCGAAATGCCGCACAGAGGCTCAAACAGTCCGCGCCTGTCCCACCGCTATACTTGCGCGCTTTCTAATGCAGTTTTAGTAACAGAATTTTTTCTGCG
>CAILWD010000180.1 GCA_903837815.1 uncultured Chloroflexota bacterium
CTCCGCAAGAAAGGAAGACGGCAATCTTCTAAAGGAAGATTGGCATCCAACAAAGGAGGATGACAGGCGAACTCAAGAGGATGGTGGGCGAACTCAAGAGGATGGTGGGCGAACTCAAGAGGACGGCGGGCGAACTCAAGAGGATGGCGGGCGAACTCAAGAGGATGGCGGGCGAACTCAAGAGGACGACGGGCGAACTCAAGAGGACGGCGGGCGAAGGAGGACACACCGTCCCGAAGGTTTCCTCGAAAAACGGGTTGTGCCGCTCAAGCCTTCGGGACGTTCCCCCTCTTTTGAGAAGCTTGGTATTTGACTGCCAATTTCTCTTAATGGCGTTGATGTTCAGAATATCGGATTCCGAAGCTTTACAATTTCACTCGCCTCTTCTGCCCCCCTTTGAATTTCCTCGAACCTGCCCTCGGCAATCATGGCGCGTTTCGCCATCCATGAGCCGCCCGCCGCGTGAACTTTTTCCATTCGCAAATACTCCGCGAGGTTATCGAGTCGAATACCGCCCGTCGGGATAAACCTGACCTGCGGAAACGGGTCTGAAATGGCTTTGATGGCTTTCAACCCGCCCAGGGTTTCGGATGGAAAAAACTTGAGCAGGGTCAAGCCGAGGTTCAGTCCGCGCATGATTTCGGTTGGGGTGACTGCGCCAGCCAACACGGGGATTTGATTCTTCACCGCCCAGATGACGACATCTTCCGCCATGCCAGGCGAGACGAGGAACTGTGCGCCCGCGTCTCGCGCCGCCTGCGCCTGCTTCAAGTTGATCACCGTCCCCGCGCCAACCAGCACATCGGGCAGGCGGCGGGCGATATTGCGTATCGAGTCCAGTCCCGCTTCGGTGCGAAGGGTGACTTCAGCAATGGGCAAGCCCCCAGCAGACAATGCTTCCGCTGTGGGAACGGCATGGGCGGCTGAGTCAATTTCGAGGACGGGGATGACACCGACAGCGTGGAAATGGTCGAAGATGGAAGTGTCCATTAGAAAGCCAGAAACCTTGCAGGGTTTTCAATCAGCATTGATTGGATATGTTTTTCGTTCACACCCGCCTTACGCAGGGATGGGATGAAATCGAGCAAGATCTGCGCCAGCCCATTCGTGCGCGGATTGTGAACATGCCACGCAGACTTCCGCGCCGTGTCGCCAGACAAAAGAATTTGATTGACATGCCCCGCCGCAATCAAGTCTTTGATGAGCAAAACGCGTTCACTGTCGAGCCAGTATTTGTTTTTGCCGATCTGGTCGAAGCCGAGGAACACACCAAAACGCGCAAGGGCAAAATAAGTCTCACGCGGCAGTCCGCGATCCAGATGACCGATGAGCATTCGCTCGAAGGGGACGCCCGCTTCATTTATCAGCTTCGCTTGTTCGACGGCAAACGTCCCCGCTTCGGTGTGGGTGGAGACGGGCGCGCCTGTGGCTTTGTGCGCCAGCCCAACCGCGTGGATGACTCGGCGTTCGCTGTCGGTGGCGGTGTTCTGGCTGCTTGCGGCTTTGATGACTCCCGCTTTGATGTCCGTGCCGCTCATGCCAGAAGTGATGTCGGTGACAATTCGATCTGCAATCTCATCCACTGATTTACCAGCCAGCGCCGCCGCGCTGAATTTTTCCTTGTGATGACCTGTGGCGGCGATGACATGCAAGCCAGAGGCTTCCGCGATTTGTCGCATTTCAACGGGACAGCGCCCGATTTCAGCGGTGGTCATCTCAACCAACGCGCCGCCGCCTGCCGACTTGAAATAACGCGCCTCCGCCACCGCCGCCGGGATGGAGTCAAAACCGAGGTCGGGGTCTTCGTCGGCATAGGGTTCGGGCACAGACCAAATCAAATGCTCGTGGCAGATGGTCGCGCCGAGTTCGGCGGGGGAGATATCTCCGAGGATGGTACGTATTTTCATTTAGATAACCGCTCCCAGTTTGCGCAGGGAATCCTGCAAGTCAGATATTTTGATTTCGCGCGGAGTCTTGCCGTTTGCAATTGCCAGCGTCGCCGCCGCGCCTGCGGCTTGACCCATCGCCATGCACTGTCCCATGCTGCGGACGGAGGCGTGGGCGTCGTGGTCAGCCGAGAGACAGCGGCCCGCCACGAGCAGGGAGTCCATATTTTGTGGCAACAGGCAGCGATACGGGATGTGATACGTCTCGCCGTCGGGCAAATATTCCCAGCGGGTATCCGCTCCCGCATGATGCTCTTCGATGGGCGCTCCGCATTGGGCAATTGCGTCTTCGAACTTGCGGGCAGACAAAACATCCGCGCGGGTCAGGCGATATTCGCCAAAAATGCGCCTGCTTTCGCGGACGCCGATCTGTATGCTCAATCCGCCAAGCGAAGCCTTTTCATAACCGGGCACGCGCTCGATCAGGAAGCGGGTGTATTCCATCGCCTGCCTGCGCCCTTCGATCTCGGCGCGGCTCAACTGCTCCACGTTGTTCGGGTCGATGTCCGTGACGCGGGTCATGTTGGTTGCCATCACGCCATCGAGCGGGGTGATATGCACACTGCCTTCCTTGCGCGGCAGATCGTATCCTTCCGCCGAAGCCATTAACGCGTGCAACTCGTTTTTCTTGACTTGCTTTGCGCGCGCCACATCCACGTTGATCAACTTGAAGGTTGTCGTCAGGGACTGGATTTTTCCATCCTTCGCGCTTTCAAATGGGACTCCACATGCCGCTGCAATATCCGCATCGCCCGAAGCGTCGATGACCAAGTCAGCCATTAGGCGGAATAAACCCGACTTGTTGGCGACGACGACTCCGCGCAAAATATTTTTCTCGACGATGACATCCACCACCAGCGAATGATACAGGATTCTGACTCCCGACTGGCTGGCGACTGTTTCCCAAACCACTTTCAACACTTCGGGGTCATACGTGATGCCCTGTCCCGCGCCATAGGTGTTGGGACGGTAAATGGCGGCTTTGCGCTTCATCAGTTCGTCGATGACCAGATCGGGGATGCCGCCCACGACCTTCCGCGCCTGAGAGCCGGGCGTGTAAAAGCCGTAGATGGTATCCAGAACCTGCGTGCTGATTCCGCCCATGAAGCCGTAGCGCTCGACGAGAGTCACCTCCGCGCCGAGTCTTGCCGCGGTGACGGCGGCGGTTGCGCCTGCCGAGCCTGAGCCGACAACGAGGATTTTTGTTTTGGGTAAGTCAGTGATTTGACGGGTGTATGTATGCATGTTGGGTTTGGGAGATTGCTTCGGGCTAACGCCCTCGCAATGACATTACCTCACAGTCCAACCACCATCGACGGTAAGAACTGTGCCAGTGACGAAGGATGAAGAGTCCGAGGCGAGATAAAGCGCGGCGTTGGCAACATCCTGCGGGGAGCCAAAGTCACCAGTGAGAGGTTGTAATTGCGCCAGCCGCGAATGGATGTGTCCGCTTGCCTGTGCGCGCCTGCTCATGGGAGTGGCAATCAAGCCAGGACAAATTACGTTGGCGCGAATTCCGCGCGGCGCATAGTACGAGGCAATCGAACGCGTCAGACTGATGGCGGCGCCTTTGCTGGTGGCGTAGGCATGTGTGGCAAAATCATCGTCACCGCCGACCAAGCCCAGCACAGACGCCACGTTGACGATGACTCCATGTCCCTGTGGAAGCATGGCTTGAAGCGCATACTTGCAGGAGTAAAAAATGCTGTCGAGGTTCAAAGCGAGGGTTTTGTCCCAGCCTTCGAGGGTGCAGGCATCGGTGGGACCGTCGCCCCATTTCCGTCCGCTGCCACCGGCAACGTTGACGAGGATGTCAATCCGCCCGAAACTGGCGACCACGTCTTTGATGGCTGATTCAACTTGCGGCGCGGAGGTCACATCCACAATTTGGCTGGTGTGATTCCCTTTCATCAAATTCAAAGTTTCGGCGGCGCGGGATTTGTCGATCTCAAAAATCACCACCTGCGCATCCTGCTCGGCAAACAACTGCGCGGTTGCTTGACCGATTCCGCTTCCACCGCCGGTGATGATTGCCACCTTGCCTGCCAAATTACTCATCGACACCCGCCGTAGACTTTTTGCACGCGGTCACGGTAATCGTCGTAGCACTCGTCGAAGCGTTTTTTCGAGGCTTCGCTGCCGATGAAGAAACTGCTGGTCAGCACGATGGGAGGCTTGCCAAGCGCGGTCAATTTTTCAGCGATTAAACATTTGAGGGCGTTGGTCACTGCCGCCGCGCCGATGGTGGAACCGGGTCCGACAGGGTCTTCCAGCCCATCCACGCGGACAAGCGCGTCACCGGCGGGCGTGCAATTGTCGATGACGATGTCGGCGATGTCGGGCAGTTTTTTGTCGCTGCTATGAAGCGCGGGGGACGAAGTGCAATGATCCACCGAAACAACGGCGATCACGGGCAGGTTTTGACGTTTGGCTTCGAGCGCCACGTCAATCACCACTTCGTTGATTCCGCTGTTCGAGAACAAAATAAAACAGTCGGGCTGGGCAAAGACAAAGTTCCGCATGATGACGTTGCCGAAGCCTTCGACGTGTTCGAGAAACATGGCTTGCCGTTGTCCGTTCGAGCCGACCACGAGGTTGTGATAGGTGAGCGAAAGTTCGACAATGGGGTGGAAGCCGGGAAAACTTCCGTGACGCGGGAACATTTCTTCGACGAAGATGCGGGAGTGTCCCGTGCCGAAGAGATGGACAAGCCCGTCACCGGCGATGGTTTGGGTGCAGAGTTCGGCGGCGCGTTCGATGGCGTCCGCTTGCGTAGCGCGGATTCGTTCAAGGATGGCTTGCGCCTGATCGAGATATTTGAAAGCAGAGTTTGTCATTTTTTTTTACCAATAATAGTGTGGCGTCATGCTGAGGGGCGTTTTTTGCCCCGAAGCATCTCTGTACTACGCCAGAGACTCTTCGCTGTCGCTCAGAGTGACATATTCAGTCATAATTAATCACAGCAGGTTTGTGTGGTGCTGTATTCGTAGCGGTCGGCGCGGTAATAACTGGCGGAGTGTTCGATGATTTCACCGTCATCGAGATAAGTGGTTGTGCCGACAAAAAGCAGGGGAGCGCCTTCCGCAACGTTCAACAATTCCGCGCGGTATTCGTCCGCTGCAACGGCGCGGACAACGTGGTCGATGCGGTTGATGATGAGATGATATTGCGTGGACAGGATTTCATAAAGCGACTGGTTGGTGAAGTCCTGCCCCTCGATGTCAGGGCAGCGCTCGATCAGCACGGTGGTGGTCTGGTGGCAAATCGGCTCCTCATCGCCGAGGCGCAGGCGCTCGATTAGAAAGCAAGGTTGTCCCTTCAAGGCTTGCAGGGTGGGGACGTTTTCTGCGTTGACCGTGCCCATCTCTGTGCTCAAGGTGCGGGAGTGTGGTTCGCGCCCCAGTTCGCGCATTTGCTGGCTGAAACTGCGGTCGAGAAAAAACTGCGTGTGGCTGGGCTGCTCGCGGACGAACGTGCCGCGTCCCGCAAAACGTTCGATCAGGTCGTCATCGACGAGGCGGGCAATCGCCTGACGGATGGTTTGCCGCCCGACGTTGTACGCCTGACAGATTTCCATTTCCGGCGGCAGCATTCCGCCGGGGGTAATAATTCCGTTTTGAATCATCTGTCGCAGGTCGAGATAAATTTGGTGGTACAGCGGCACCGGGCTTTTGGGGTCAACTTCAGCGTAGGGGAGGGCAAGCGTGTTTTCCATGTTATACGGTCTCCGCAATTTGAATCGGATATTTGCCAAACTGGCGGGCGGTCTCGAACAGGGTGACAACGTTTTCCGCCGAGACATCCGCCTGAAGGTGGTTGGACGGCGCGAGGATATATCCGCCGCCGGGGGCAATTTGGGAAATGCGACGTTTCGCTTCGGCAATCACGTCTTCGCGAGAGCCGGGCATGGCGTGAGAGATGTCGATGCCGCCGAGGAAGGAAACCTGCCTGCCAAACTTTTGCTTGATTTCTGGAATGTTCATGGCGGGCAAAGGCTCCAGCGGATGAATGACATCGATGCCGAGCGCGATCAAATCGGGCAGGAGTTTGGCAATCGCCCCGTCGCTGTGGAACATGACCTTCGCGTTTGGGTTGTGTTCCTTGATGACCTTGACCAGCCGCTCGACGCAGGGCTTGATGAACTTGCGAAACATTGTGGGCGAGATAATGAGGTTGAGGTTGCCCGCGTAATCGTCGCCGGGCAGTTCGACCATGTCGAAGTATTTTCCGCCCGTCTGCATGGCAAGCCGCAGCAAACCTTCGATGGCGGTGGTGACTTTGTCGAGCAGGGCATGGGCAAATTCGGGATTCAAAGCCATGTCGGTCAGGAAGTTTTCAGTTCCGCGCAAGTCAGAGGCGGTCTGGAAGGGTCCGTGCGAGGCGACCATGCGCATGACCACGAAGTAGTTTGTTTCTTCGCGCAGGAGGCGGGCGCGGTCAGCCAGACCAGACGTCCAGCGCGGGTCGGTCAAATCGGGCCAGCGGACGCGCGTTTCGATGTCATCCACACTCGCGGCGGTTTTGAGAATCCCTTCGCCAGCGTAATAATACGGCAGGGCGCGTTTCCAGACCTGACCGTAGGAATCGTAAAAGGTGTTTTCGTCTTCGCCGGGGTTGATTGGGCTGTTTGGGAGAAGTCCGGGCCAGCAATAACGCAGGTCGGCGCCGAGTTTTTGCAACAGGCGGTCATCCATGTAAGAGATGCTGTGTCCGCTGCGGAAGGGAGGAACGGGTTCACCCAAATTCAGGTGTTGAACCAGCCTGAGGTAGAGGTCATCCACGATTCCGTAGGGACCGCCGCCCAAAGCCAGGGGGACAGAATCAGGTTCTTCGTGAGAGAGAGACGCCAAGACTCGTTGGCGAGGGGTCATTGTTACCATTGGTTATCCATCGACTGAAATGTTCGTACAATAAAACAATTGTACCTAATTATCTGATTGTCCGCAAGATTGACTTGTGAAGAAGACTATTATATAATCAAAATGTCCGAACATTTCCACTTTTTGGAGGATTACCATGCACAAAATTGCGATGATAGGAACGGGGTTAATTGGTCGTTTTTACACGATGAGCCTGCTCAATTTTCGCGGCAGGGACGAGATCAAGGTCGTCTGCGCCAGCAAGCCCGAGAATGCGGCAAAGTTTGCACAGGAATTTGGAATCCCCCGCTCCACTTCCGATATGGCGGAAGCCATCCGTGACCCGGAAGTGGACACCGTTATTGTCGCTTTGCCCAATTATTTGCACAAAAAAGC
>CAILWD010000181.1 GCA_903837815.1 uncultured Chloroflexota bacterium
CCCCGTTGTAGTCTGAATCTTGATTTGATCCTTCGCGGAGAACTCCTCCACCTTGACTTCGAGGCTCAGGGCTTTGTTCTCCGGAAAGTAGTTCAAACCGCTAAAATTCCCCCGTTGTTCGCGGGTCAACGGGCTTTGGGGATTGCTGGCGAAGAATTCGTCCTTCTCCGCGCGAAAGGTTTCCAACTCTGTCATGGCTCCTCCGATAATTCCAACTCAGGTTGGATGTTAGACCGTTGCGCAATTCCGATTCTTACGCATGGACAAATACTCCCCCTTGCCAATTCACCTGTATTATGCTATTTTTAGCCGTGAGGATAAGAGAGAATGGATGACCAAAAAACCGTCATGATAATCGAAGATGAAACCGATGCCGCTGAAATGTTTGCTGAAATGATGCGTGTGAACGGTTTTCGCGTATTGAAGATGTATTCCAGCACCCCGGCGATCCCGATGATTTTGAAGGAAAAGCCCGATGTCATCATCCTGGATATTATGATGCCCGACATCTCCGGGTTGGAGGTCCTGCGATATATGCGCCGTGAACCTTCCCTTTTTTCCATCCCAGTCATTGTGGTTTCGGCGAAGAGTATGCCCAGCGACATCAAAATCGGAATCGAAGCGGGCGCGTCCATGTATCTTACCAAGCCAGTCGGTTTCCTCGACCTTAAACATGCGGTGGAAAAGGTTTTGGGCAGGGCATAAAAACAGCGCATGAGTCTTATGCGTGTCTTCATTGCCATTGAACTGCCCGCATCTACCTGTGAGGCTGTCCAAAAAGAGACCAGCCGCCTGCGGCAAACCCTCGGCAGCGACTTCATCCGCTGGGTTCCCGCCCGCAACATGCATCTGACCCTGAAATTTCTTGGGGATACCGCCGCCTCTCACCTCGATTTTTTGAAACAAATGCTTGTCCGTGAATCCGACTTGCACGCGCCATTTGACATGCTTCTGGGCGGGCTTGGGTATTTTCCAAATCTGCGCAACCCGCGCATATTGTGGATCGACATCCACGCTCCGGCATTACCCCCCCTTCAACGGGGAATCGAGGCCGGGGCTTCGCGTCTTGGCTACAAGCCCGAAGCCCGTCCCTTTTCTCCCCACCTGACAATTGGTCGCGTGCGCGAAAACGTCAGCCTGACCGAAATTCAAAAAATCCGCGCCGCACTGCTGACGGTTCATCCCGGCAACATTACCATCGCCAGGGTAGACTCAATCCATCTTTTCAAAAGCGACCTCCAACCTGGAGGGTCTGTTTATACCAAGTTATTTTCTACGCCATTATCAAAACCATGAGGTGAAACCTGAATACGCTCGAACTTGCCCGCGAAATTGTAAACTCCCTGGAAGACAAAAAAGGGGAAGACATCGTCCTGATGGACTTGAAAAATATCGTTTCCTTTACCGATTATTTTATTATTTGCACCGGCACCAGCGACCGTATGCTCAATGCCCTTGCCGATGCCGCTGTGGACGACATCAGCAAGAAACACAGAAGGAAGGGGAAAAAACAGGGGCTTGCCCGCGACGGCTGGGTGGTGGTGGATTTTGGGGATATCGTTGTTCATCTTTTCTCGCCAGACCAGCGTGATTTTTACAAGCTCGAAGAGTTATGGAAGGATGGAAAGGTCTTGCTCAGGTTGCAGTGAGGAAGTAAAAAGTACACAAGAAAAAAAGCATTCCAAGCCCATACGGACTGGAATGCTTTTATGTTGAGCGTTATCTTGCTTACCTGCCTACCTGCTTACTTCTTGTCTATCTACCTTTCCACCTACTTCTCGAATACCCACGCATCCACGGCGCGAGTCCAATTTACCAGTTCTTCCTTTTTGAACCAGAGTGCGGTTTCGCGTTCGCCAGTTTCGGGCTTGTCTGAAGCATGGATGAGATTGCGTCCCACCTCAAGGGCAAAGTCGTGACGGATGGTGCCAGGAGCCGATTCGGCGGGTTTGGTCGAGCCGACGGTCTGGCGCACGGCGGCCACCGCGTTGGGTCCTTCCCAGACCATTGCCATCACCGGCGCAGACGTGATGTACGAAATCAGGCCTTCATAAAAGGGCTTGCCCTTGTGTTCGGCGTAATGGCTTTCAGCCAGTTCCTTGCTGACTTGAATGAATTTTGCGGCAACCAAACGAAGTCCGCGCCGTTCAAAGCGGGCAATTGCCTCGCCGATCAGTCCGCGTTGCACACCGTCGGGTTTTACAAGTACGAGCGTTCTTTCCACAGAAAAATCCTCCAAAATAGAATGTAACGAATCAACGAATCAGCGAGTCAACGAAAACTTGAAGCGCTGACTCGCTGATTCGTCGACTCGCGGAATTACCGTATCAACTCTTCTGCCTTGTTGTAGGCCTCGAGCGCTTCCTTCAAACGATTGGCTCGCATATAGGCGTCACCCAGCGTCTGCCAGATGCCGACTTCGACCGGGTAGCGGTAGATCGACTCGGTCAGGTCGCGGATGGTTTCCTCGATATGCTTGCCCTTCTTGATCAATTTGCCGTAATGCGCCAGCGCGGCGGGAATATCGCCCCGGTCTAATTCGGTCTTGGCCTGGTTCAAGGCAACGACGGCATTCGACTCCGGTTGTTTGCGCGGCGGCGCGACGGGTTTCTTTTTCTTTGCAACAGCGGAAGGTTGCATCAATGACGCCGGCGTAAGTTGTTCGGCGGCGACGGGCAGCGGGGGAGGTGGTACAAAGGGTTTCGCCTCCACGGTTTCCTGTTTGGGCGCAGATTTCACCTCAACCTGCGGCTCCAGAGGATGCCAGTCGGAGGGCGATGTGGGCATAGGATATTGGGGTCCTTCCACTTCCCATACTTCGCGTTGTTTCCACGGTGGCAGGTCATCATCGTCGTAAGCAGATTCGGATTCCTCGTCTGCTTGCAACCAGTCAGGCAGTTTTTCTGCCTTGTCAGCGACTTCGTCTTCCTCTTCGACTTCTTCCGATTCGGCGCTCAACCAATCGGGAAGTTCGGGTTCCACAACCGGTTCATTTGACTGTGCGCCTGACTTGGACTGTGCCTCGAAGAGGATCGAAGCCGGAGTAGGCAGGGTTTCAAAGGGCAGGCCAGGCTCGTCGTCGAGGCTGTTTAGCCAGTTTGAAAGATCGCCTTCACCCAGGTCAATGGCATCCTGTGGAGCGTTATATTCCTCGATCCCATCCAGCCAGTTCGGCAGTTGAGATTTCTCTTCTTTTATTTCCTCTGATGAGTCGCTCAACCAATCTGGGATTTCCCCGCGTTGGAGAGGTTCAGTCTTGGGGGCGTCAAACCACTCGCGGGAAGTTTCTGCAACAGGTTCTTCCTGCTTTTCCTCTTCATCAAGGCTTTGCAGCCAGGCTTTGGTCTCATCCATTGGCGCTGCGGCAGATGCGCTCTCGAATTCGGCAAAGAATTGTTCGCCGATGTTGAGCGCGTGTTCCACCACTTCAGGCTTGGCAGTTTCGGCTTCGCTGAGGGTTTGCGCCTGTGTGACCCATTCGGGCGGCGTTTCACTGCGCTTGTCCGGATCGGTGACGAGTTCTTCGGGTTTGGCTCCGTGTTTGGCGGCAAGCGACTCAAGCCATGCGACGGCGTCATCCTGTTCTTGCGCTGTCGCGCCAAGACTTTCGACGGAGGGGGCAGGTTCCTGACCCAAGTTCTGCGCCTGTGTAACCCATTCGGGCGGCGTTTCACTGCGCTTGTCCGGATCGGTGACGAGTTCTTCGGGTTTGGCTCCGTGTTTGGCGGCAAGCGACTCAAGCCATGCGACGGCGTCATCCTGTTC
>CAILWD010000182.1 GCA_903837815.1 uncultured Chloroflexota bacterium
AACCCGCGTTTCGTCACTTGAAACCAGCCTCGTCTTGGAGACACAAGCAATCCTGCTTTGCGCAAATATGTCCCAGCCCATCCGACGCGATCATAAAATCGTGTTTTTCGCGCACTCGGGAGCATCTCGGCAAGTTCAACTTCTGACAAGTTGAATTCTTTTGCCAATACGTTTGTCGCATCTTTGAGTGAATGCTCTTTTTCGTCTTTTGTGAGTTTTAGCAACGGAAGCATTAGAGATTGATAATCAGGAATGGACATGGTGTTCTCCCATCTTCTTTTACGATTGTCAAATTCTATTTCGGGGCAAGTATAGCACCAACGGAAAGGGGAGTGCGCAGGGTGAAAACCATCCACGCTAAGCCATCACCGCTCCCTCCATCAGTAGCAGCCATTCCTTGGTAGGCAACCCTTCGCCGCCGCCGTAGCCGTGGAGTTTGCCATCTGCGCCAATAACGCGGTGACAGGGAATGACCAGTGGCATGGGATTGGTGGCGTTGGCGCGTCCGACGGCGCGATAGGCATGGGGATGCCCGATCTGTGCGGCGATATCGGCGTAGGTGCGGGTCTCGCCGTAGGGAATCTCATACACGGCTTGCAGCGCCATCCGCTGGAACGGCTTGAGCGTTGACCAGTCGATGGGAAAGGTGAACTCGCGCCGCCTGCCCTTCAAGTACTCGCCGATTTCCCTTGCGTAGAGACGGGTAATTCTGGGAGATACGTCAATTGCCACCTGCGAAGCGAGGCGCAGGAGGTATTTATCCAATTCGGGCTGAGACTTTGCCCACTCCACCGCAACCAGACCCAGGGCAGAGACCGCGAAGCGCAAATCTCCAAGCGGGGTGTCGTTCAACTCGCCAGGATAAATCTTGAGAGAAGGAAAAGCCATGTCGCAATCCTCCAGAAAAAAATTGTTTGCAGTCTTGTTATTTGTCGGACAATCGTAGGGCAGTCGTAGGTTAAGCGTCAAGCACTATTTGGGGGAACATGATAAATTTGACGTTGTAAGGTGATTTCTCTTCTCCTCCTTTTCAAAGGGAACCGCGGTCGGCGTCCGCGGTTCTCGGCATTTAAGGGGGAGAATTATGGCAGTATAATCGCGTTATCAAACTCTTGCGAGGGTCATATGCAAACACAAATTACAATCATCGGCCTTGGACAAATCGGCGCTTCGATGGGGCTGGCGCTTGCCGAACATAAGGAATCCATCCTGCGCGTCGGACATGACCTCAAGCGCGAAGTGGAGCGCGAAGCATTGCAAAAAGGCGCGGCAGATAAAGTGGAGCACAACCTCCCCGCGGCGGTGCGGGACGCGAAACTCGTGGCGCTTGCCATTCCCGCCAGCAAAGTGAAAGAGACTTTGGAATTCATTGCCCCCGATTTGCAGGAGGGCGCGGTGGTGTTGGATACTTCGCCAATCAAGGCGGGCGCGCAGAAATGGGCAAAGGAAATCCTGCCTCAAGGACGCCATTACGTGGGACTTACCCCGGCGCTGAATCCTGAACGGCTGCATGAATTTGGGGTTGGGCTGACCTCGGCGCAGGCTGATCTGTTCTCGAAGGGCCTTTTCCTGATTACGGCTCCATCCGGCGTGCCCGAAGAGGCAATCACTCTCGCAATGGACTTTGTCCGCCTGCTGGGCGCCGAGCCGATGCTTGCCGACCCCTTCGAGGCAGACGGCTTGATGTCCACCGTCCATCTGCTTCCGCAACTGGTGGCGGCTTCTCTGTTGAACGCCACGCTGGATCAACCCGGTTGGCAGGATGCGCGGCGGGTGGCGGGGCGTCCGTATGCGGTGGCGACTTCGGGAGTGGCGTATCAGGATGAACTGGATTCGCTTCGCTTGTCTGCGATGCAGAATCGGGTGGGAATTGTCCACGCGTTGGATGTGACCATCGCTGCCCTGCGAAGCCTGCGCGACGATATCGAAAGCGGAAACGAAGATGGGCTGGCGGCGCGCCTAGAGTCCGCATTGAAGGGGCGTCAGCGCTGGCTGGGCGAACGTCTCACTGCCAACTGGGAAAATCCGGAGCAGGGCGGGCTGCGTGAAATCCCTTCCATGTCTGAAAGACTTTTTGGCGGTTTTTTTACGAAGAAGAATCGCGGCAAATAGGCGGGCACGTCCCAACCTCGATGAAACACGCCCAGACCGGCTTCTATTGTTACATCCTCGAATGTTCAGACGGGACCTTCTACACCGGCTGGACGACAGACCCCGAAAGACGGGTCTTGCAACATAATAAGGGCGTTGGCGCAAAATACACCAGTACCCGCCGCCCCGTGAAACTGGTGTATCTCGAAAGCCATCCAAGCCGGGCGGCCGCCATGAAGCGTGAACTTGCGATTAAAAAAATGAAGCGCGCGCAAAAAAACAGGCTGGCCGAGAGCGGCTCCCTGCCCGAAAATAGGCGCGAAAATTTTCGTCAAATCGGCTAAAATGTGCGTATGAAAAAATTGGCGGGCTTGCTTGCGGCAAATTCCATGGAAGAAATCCTGGACTATATTCACGGTATGGTTGCGCTTGTGGAGCATGATGGCGCGCTGGTTTCCTGGAATGCCGCCTTCGGCGAGGAACGGGGAAAGACTGGAAACCTGCTGGATTGTTTTTCCGAAAAAGAGAAAGCCAAAATCAGCTCCATGTTGGGCACAAAACAAAGAGAGCGGTTTGCCGTCGAGTTGGGCGCCGACGAAGACCAGAAGACCATATTCTACGACTGCGTCATCGTCCCGTTCGAGGATGGGCGTTCCCTGTTCATTGCCGAGCAATTCGACACACAGCAGGCCCTGCAGGAGATCGTCCAGCGGCTGAATCGCCAGGTCAGGATGTATCAGATGGAAAGTGAAGCCGCCAAGAAGATCGCGCGCAACAAGCAGACCGAAGTGGAAGCCATCGTGATGCAGGCGAGCGAACTGTCGAACGTGGATGCGCTGACCTTCCTCCCCAACCGCCGCATGATTGTCCGCGAACTTCAAAATGAAACACAGCGCGCCCAGCGCTACCCGGCGCCTTTATCCATCTCGGTGGTGGATGTGGATTTCTTCAAAAAGGTGAATGATACCTATGGCCACCTTGTGGGGGATGAAGTCTTGCGGCATGTGGCCTACCAACTGCGGGATAACGTCCGTCATCCTGATCTGGTGGGAAGGTACGGCGGCGAGGAATTCCTGATTCTGTTGCCCAATACCGAGGCAAAGGAAGCCGCTGAACAGGCGGGGCGTTTGTGCAAGTGTGTGCGCGAAGCGCAATTCCCCGTTGGCGGGCAAGACCTGAAAGTAACTGTCAGCGTCGGCGTGGCGCAGTACCAGCCCGGAGCAGATACCTGGGACTCCCTCCTCAACCGAGCTGATACCGCCATGTACAAAGCCAAGAAAAATGGACGGGATTGCTGGGTGGTGATGGACTAAACGGCTCCGCGGCGAATTGTTCTAAACTTGCAAGGAATGAAAATCGACGGCTGGGCTAGAATGGGGACATGGAAAAATTTTCGGATTTGATCTCCGCGGGAATTGCCGGAGAGATTTTTGAGAAAATTCGTACCCTGGTGATGCTTGTGGAGCGTGACGGCAGCCTGGTATCGTGGAATTCCGCTTTTGGCGAATACAAGGCAAAAAATCCGCAAGCGGGAAATTTGCAGGAATGTTTCCCGGAGAAGGAAAGGGCCCGGATCGGCGGCGCGTTGAAGGCCGGTGTGCGCGAAAATTTTGTAGCGGAACTCGGGATCGATGACGAGGGAAGAACGGTCTTTTACGGCTGTTCATTGTTCCCCGTCCAGGGGGAACGTTTTATCTTTGTTGCTGAACGTCTCGATTCAGAGGCCTCGTTGCAGGAGATCGTCCAGCGTTTGAACCGACAGGTCAAAATGTTCCAGGTGGAGAGTGAATCGGCAAAGAAGATTGCCCGCAACAAACAGACCGAAGTGGAAGCCATTGCCGCCCAGGCAGATGAACTCTCCAATATGGATGTGCTGACTTTCCTGCCCAACCGCCGCATGATCATCAAGACGCTCAAGAATGAGATTCTGCGCGTCGAACGTTATACGGGTCCGCTTTCCATCTCTGTGGTAGATGTGGATCATTTCAAGAAAATCAACGACCTTTATGGGAATCTTGCCGGGGATGAAGTGTTGAAGCATGTGGCATATCAGTTGAGAGATCATGTCCGCCACCCTGATATGGTCGGTCGTTACGGCGGCGAAGAATTCCTGATCCTGTTGCCCAGCACGAATGCCGGCGAAGCCGCTGAACAGGCTGCGCGTCTATGCAGATACGTGCGTGAAGCGCAGATGCCTGTCGAAGGACACAACCTGAAAGTCACGATCAGCGCCGGCGTGGCTCAGTACATTCCCGGCATAGACACCTGGGATACCCTCCTCACTCGCGCAGACGCCGCCATGCATGAGGCAAAGAACAAGGGGCGCGACCGCTGGAGTGTGGCGAAGTAAGAGACGAAGTAGGTCACATGTCAACCATGACATGTGACTTTTTTTTATCCTCTTGTTTGTGCTAAACTTAACAAAATTAATCCTCATACACGGGAGATGCCATGCTTACACTCGTTGAGAAGGTCTTGTTCGTTATTGCGACACTTGCATCGTTGTACTTCACCTGGCGCGGCTTTGCCCGCAT
This sequence comes from uncultured Chloroflexota bacterium, assembly GCA_903837815.1. Taxonomy (GTDB): domain Bacteria; phylum Chloroflexota; class Anaerolineae; order Anaerolineales; family Villigracilaceae; genus Villigracilis. Next base: position 4,626 of record CAILWD010000182.1, read on the forward strand.
CATGGGTCACATCAACAGCGGACACGGGAAGATAGACTGGTCGCTGGCTCTGAAACGGGTCTGGGAACTCATCCTCAAAGTGGGATTGTTCCAGCCCGTTTTTCGTTTCCGCCTGTGGACGAGCATTTTGCACGGACTGGTCGGCTGGGGATTTCTCTCCTTTCTGCTAATCAACCTCGGCGATTTGATTTACGCCTTCACCAATTTCAAACTCCTGGATAACACAGGCTTGTTTGGCGAACTGTATCGGCTGCTGGCAGATATTGTCAACGTGCTGATTATTGTCGGCATCGTTGCGCTGGCAATCCGCCGCTTCGTTTTGCGACCTGCCACCCTGACCACACGCGACACGACTCTGCTAAATCCCAAGGCGCGGTTTGGCATCCTGCGCGATTCGGCGATTGTAGCGACGTTTATCTTCATCCATAATTTGATGCGCTTCCTGGGCGAATCTTTCTCGCTGGCTTTGGCGGGTCACGCTGACAGTTGGCAGCCAAGCATCTCGGCTGTGTCCCAGCTTTGGACGGGGATGAATCCCACCGCGCTGGTCGTGGGCGAACACGCGGCATTCTGGCTATCCATCGGCGCAGTCGTCGCATTCCTTCCCTATTTCCCGTACTCGAAACATATTCACGTTTTCTTCGCTCCGATTAATTTTGCGGTGAAGCCTGTGCGGAAATCCATCGGGCAGTTGAGCTACATCAACCTCGAAGACCAGAGCATCGAGCAGTTTGGCGCGGCAAAGATGAAAGACCTCGGCTGGGAGCAAATCATGGACAGTTACGCCTGTATCATGTGCTTCCGCTGTCAGGAGGTCTGCCCCGAATACAACACGGGCAAACTGCTTTCGCCCGCCGCGCTGGAAATCAATAAGCGCTACCACTTCAACGGCGGCGGCACGACGGACGTGGCGATGACCGAGTTGATTTCGGAAGAAGCGGTTTGGGCTTGCACAAGTTGCGGCGCGTGCGTGGACATTTGCCCCGTGGGCAACGAACCCATGCGCGATATTTTGGACATCCGCCGCAACCTTTCGATGATGGAAAGTTCCTTCCCCAAGCAATTGGAATCTGCCTTCAAGGGCATGGAACGCAACATGAACCCGTGGAATGTGTCGCAGGCTGACCGCATGAAGTGGGCGGCTGGGTTGAACGTGCCGACCATCGAGCAAAACCCTGAACCTGAGATTTTGTGGTGGGTTGGCTGCGCTCCCGCAACCGATGTCCGCGCACAGAAGACGGCGCAAGCCTTTGCCAAGATTTTGAACGCGGCGGGAGTCAGCTTTGCGGTGCTTGGCAAGAACGAAGCCTGCACAGGCGACTCGGCGCGGCGGGCTGGGCGCGAAGACATCTTCTTCGGGCTGGCAACCCAGAACGTGGAAATTTTGAATGAGGTCGCGCCGAAGCGAATCGTGACGGCCTGTCCGCACTGTTTGCACACGCTCAAAAACGAATACCCTGCCTTTGGCGGAAACTACGAAGTCATTCATCACACACAGTTTATTAATGAACTCGTTGGCGCAGGAAAAATCCAATTACAAGTTACGAGTGATGAGTTGAAAGTAACCTTCCACGACCCGTGTTATCTGGGGCGACATAATCAAATGTTCGACGCTCCACGCACAACTTTGAAGTCCGCTGGTGCGTTGACGATCGAAATGCCACGCAACGAAGCGAAGGCTTTCTGCTGTGGCGCGGGCGGCGCTCAAATGTGGAAGGAAGAAGAGAACGGAACGGCGCGGGTTAACGAAGCGCGTTTTGCCGAAGCCAAATCCACTGGAGCGGATACGGTTGCGGTGGGATGTCCATTCTGCCTGACGATGATGAACGATGCCACCAAGGCAGACGGCGGCAATATCCAGGTCAAGGATGTGGCAGAGATTGTGGCAGAGAGAATGAAGAGTTAGTAATTAACAGGCAGTTAGCAGAACGTCCCGAAGGTTTCTTTGTGCCTTCGGGACGTTCTGCGTAAAATGGGAGTTGTTGTTCTTGTGGTTTTTTCAGATAACTCATTAATGATCTGACTCGCTATTTGATCAACCCCAGCCGCTTCCCTGCCTCGCCAACGACGTCCATTGCGCGTTCGATCTCGTCGGATTCATGCGCGGCTGTGACAGTGGCTCGCAGACGGGCAAGTCCCTCCTGCACGGCGGGAGAAACCACTGGCAGGACAAAGACATCATTGTGCTGGCATTCGCGGGTCATGGCAAACGCCATGTCGTCTTCGCCGCACAGCACGGGGACAATTGCGGTCTCGGTCAAGAGCGTATCGAAGCCCCTGCTCTTCAATCCGCCGATGAATTGCTTTGTATTTTCGTTCAACTTTTGAATACGCCAGGGCTCGTCCAGAATTACCTTGAAGGCTTCGTTGGCGGCGGCGGCTTGCGCGGGCGGCAGAGCGGCAGAGAAAATATAGGCGCGGCTGGCGTGGCGCAGGTAGGTGATGATTTCCTTCTTCGCGGCGACGTACCCGCCCACCGAGGGGATGGTCTTGCTCAGGGTTCCCATCTTGAGGTCGATGACGCCGTACATATCGAAGTGTTCTTCGACCCCTGTGCCTTTTTCGCCCAGCACACCGACAGAGTGCGCTTCGTCGATCATCAACCAGGCGTTGTATTTCTTGCATAGTTCGACCATCTTCGGCAGGTCGATGATGTCGCCATCCATGCTGAAGACTGAATCTGCGATGACGAGTTTGGCAACTTCGGCGGGAGCATTCTTGAGCAAATTTTCGAGGTGCGCCATATCGTTGTGGCGGAAGCGGCGGAATTCCGCGCCCGACATGAGGCAGCCATCCACAATCGAAGCGTGGTTGATTTTGTCCGAGAAGACGTAGTCGCCGCGCCCCATCATGGTGGAGACAACGGTCAGGTTGGTGGCATAGCCCGAAGTGTAGGTGATGGCGGATTCGGCGTGCTTGAAGTTCGCAATCGTCTCTTCGAGTTCGGTGT
>CAILWD010000183.1 GCA_903837815.1 uncultured Chloroflexota bacterium
ATGAAGCGGCGGGCGTCTTCGAGCGAAACCTGCCGCATGGGTTTATCCCCGATGAATTTGAGCCAGCGCGAGAGCGCCCATTGATACTGCATAATCGTTCCGCTACTGTACCCATCGGCACGGCGGGCGAGGTAGAAGCCTTCAAGAACTTGAGAAAGCAACAGGTCAGACGACATGAGAACTCCTTTTGAAATTCCCATCATCTGACCTGTTACAATGCTCTCAAGTGAAAGCAATCTGACGTTCTGGCGCCCTCGGCGCGACTCGAACACGCGACCTATTGCTCCGCAAGCAAGCGCTCTAATCCACTGAGCTACGAGGGCATTGATTGAGCGGGGGGTATTTTACTGTAATGTACCCTGCTGGTCAAGGAAAATTTGGCTTTGGTTGAAGGTATAATCCTGCCGTGCCCCGCGTCCATGAGAACACATGGCTGGGCGGCACAGATACCCACAAGAACCGATGGCAAATGAAACCATGACCAATCCCCCCGTTTGTAATTACGAAGGCTCCGACTACCAGACTTCCTTTTGGGAGCAGGGCGGGCGCGAATACGAAGACCGCGCCGAAGCCATTGCCCTGCGAAAATTGCTTCCCAAAAGCGGCAAAATAATGCTCGAACTTGGCGCGGGAGCAGGACGCAACACCCCGCGTTACGCGGGCTTCGAGAGAATCGTCCTGCTGGATTATTCCACCACCCAACTGGCGCAGGCCCAAGAAAGGCTGGGACGCGGCGGGAAGCATATCTACGTGGCAGCAGACATCTACCGCCTGCCCTTCCGCGAAGGGTTGTTCGACGCCGCCACCATGATCCGTACCCTGCACCACATGGCAGATGCGCCCAGAGCATTGGCTCAAATTCGGGATGCGCTAAGCCCCGGCGCAACCTTCATCCTTGAGTTTGCCAACAAACTCAACCTCAAATCCATTTTGCGCTACTGGCTGGGGCGGCAGGTTTGGAATCCGTTTGGGCTGGAGCCGGTGGAATTCGTCAAATTGAACTTTGACTTTCACCCGAAGGCAATCCGCAATTGGCTTGGGGAGTTGGGTTTCTCGATCGAAAGAACGCTTGCAGTTTCGCACTTTCGGCTTGAGATTCTCAAACGCGCCGTCCCCGCAAAACTGCTTGCCGCGCTGGATGGTTTGTTTCAGCCGACGGGCGCTCTTTGGCAATTGACGCCAAGTGTCTTTTTGAAAGCGCGGATGCCAGAGAACAAGCACGGTAAAAACCTCATTCCTGATCGTGTGATTGACCTGTTCAAATGTCCCGATTGCGGGAATCAAAAACTTGAAGAGCGGGAAGGACATTTGTATTGTCCCCAATGCGACGCAAAATGGGCGCTGCGGGAAGGCATTTATGACTTCCGTGAAAAACTTTAGAAACAACGTGGTCTGCTGTTTTCATTTTGCAGTACAATAAATTCAAATCCTGAAAGGGAAAAGGCCATGACCACACCAAAAGATTCGCTCCCCAAAACAGCTCCCGTGGTGCAAAAGAAAAAGCCACCGGTTCGCAAAGGGGTGGATACGCGCGGCATGTTGAGCATCGTTACCATGCTGTTCAGCATTGCGGCAATTTCCATTGCCCTGTTCGGCGGCGCAAAACTCATCTATGATATTTTGGAATTGGGGTTTGATAATGTGGACAAGGTCCCGGTCAAAGTTGTTGCAATATCTTTTCCCTTTGTGGTTGGGTGGGGGATCGGGCTTGTCAGCATTCGCGGGTTTGGAAATCCGATTTACCCGATTATTCTAAGAATATACTCGTGGGGATGCCTGGTTGCGACCTGCCTCCTGTACTTCAAGATTATCCTGAAACTATTCGAACATGATTACACGGGGCAGAAATTCGGGACCTACATCATGCTGCTTGCAGGGATTCTCTTTGTGGTGCTATGCCTGCACCTGCTGGTCGATGGGCAGGACTTGCGGCCCTTTGCCATTCCCCTGATTATCATCAGCGTCATCCACCTGTTCATCATCGTTGCCAACTTTATCTTTAACGAAGATGCGGGGGGAATGTTGAATTTGTTGGGCGATTTCACCGTCTTCCTGTTTATGATTACCACCTCTGGCTTGATGCTCATGCACCTGGGGATATTTTCCGGCGTGCGGGAGCAAATCGGCGATTGGTTTTCAGAAAAGACAGTGGAGGAAAGCAAAAGCGGAAACGGAAATGGAGCAGGCTAAAGATGATTTTTTGAACAGGCGGCGGGAAACCCCGCCTGTTTTATTTTGCCAGCGGTATGCGGATGATGAAGGTGCTGCCGGGGAAATTCACCTCATCGTGGCCGTGGCTTTCCACCCAGATACTCCCCTGTAAAGACTTGATAATGCCGGAAGAAATTGCCAGCCCCAGCCCGGCGCCTCCGCCCTTGTAGTGAGTACGGCTGGAGGAATGCAACTCCACCTTCCCCAATTGGAACAACTTCTCGAAAATAATCTTGTGGTGTTCGGCGTCGATGCCGATGCCGGTGTCTTTGATGCGGATTTCGGCGCACTTGCCCCGCTTATCGTCCACCACCTGGGCGGTGACGGCGATGGAGCCGCCGTCGGGGGTGAACTTGATGGCATTGACCACAACATGGTCGAGGGCTTTTTTCAACAGTTCAGAATCAGCCAGAAGCGGGGGAATTTCCCTGATGCCTTCATCGAGGGTCATGGTCAATTGGCGGGCTTCGAGGTCCTTCACATAATCCTTGTGTACCAGGCGCAGGATCAAACCCAGGTTCACGGGCTCCACGTGTGGGCTGGTGATCTGGTTGTCGAGCCGTGCCACATCCAACATGCTGTTGACGATTTGATGCAGGCGGGTTGTCCCCTGCAAAACCCCCTCGATGGCTTGTGACAAGGTTTCGTTGTTCTGGATGGCGGCATCTGCCTGCAACATGCCCAGGTACCCCTTGATTACCGTGAGCGGCGTGCGCAATTCATGCGCGGCGACCTGGATGAACGCCGATTTATTCTTGTCGTGTTTCGAAAGCGTATTGTAGGCTTCGTTCAACTCTTCCACGCGCTGCGAGACCATGCGTTCCATCATCTGGCTGATGCCGGTGACTTCATCGTAGAGTCGCGCATTTTCAAGGGCGACCATGGCCTGTGTTGTAAACGTGGTTGCCAGCAGGGCATCATCTTCGCTGAAGGCGCTTTTTGCGCGGCTCAGCGCCAGCAAGCCGATCACCTTGTCTTTTGATTGCATTGGCACGCCCAGCCATGAACGGTCTCGCGGCAGCCAGTCAGGCTGGGACCAATCACTAACCGCGGCGACATCGCCAATGAGCAGGGTTTCCCCTTTTCGTGAAATCGCGCGGTAGAAATCTCTGCCGTTGATGCGCAGGAAAAATTCGGAGACATCCACTCCCTCGGGCATTCCCATGTGGGCGCGGATTTCCTTCATGCCGTTCACATCCTCCAGGAACAAAATACAGCGGTCGCACGGGAGTACCTGCTGCAACTGTTCGAGGATTTGCCGCGGCAACTCCTTGACTGTGGTGAGCGAGGATAATTGTCGCGAAGAACGCGATAGCGCTTCTGCCCCCCGACGACGGGACTTTTCCGCCTCGAAGAGTTTTGCACTTTGCGCTGCGGCTTTTTCCGCCGCATCGCGGGCGCGGGCAAGTTCCACAGCCCTCTCACGCGCCTCGTTCAACAGGCGTTCGATTTCGGTTTGGGCCTGCTCGCGCTGCTGGACCAGCATCGTGCGCAGGAGGGCGCTGGACAGCAAATTCTTCAAGCGGACGTACACATCCCAATCAGTCGGCCCAACCTCCGTCCACATGAATCCAAAACGGTTGCCTCCCAAAGAAAGCGGCATGACGATGGCTGTGTAACGATGGTCTTCGGGGGTTTTCCCGCGCGGGACCAGCCGCCCGGTGGCGATTGTCGATTTTTCCGGCGGAACCTGAAACTTGTTCTGGTCGTATTGCAGTAGCAGACGGTAACTTTCGGGTGGCGGCGAGGAGATCGAGTCGGGGGTTTCGGCATCGCTGTAGTACATCACATACCAGCGCTTCAACCCCATCTGCGGGAAGTGTGTCGAGATCGCTTCGCCAATGTCATCCAAAGTAATGGCGGGAGCCATGGAGAAGCCAAAACCGCCCAGCGTCTCTTCCTGTTGCTCGAACTGCAAATGGTGGAAAGCCTGGGCGCGCTGGGAAAGTTCGCCAACCAACATGCGTGCCTGCTGGAACAGGTTTTCAGCATGAAGCATGGAGGTGTCGCTGGAGATGCCTCCCAACGCATATTTCCTGAAAGTCGAGATGACATTATTCCAGGTTGTGGAATCATAACCGTGACGCTGAAGCACTTCCACCATGGCCTGGGTCATCTTCAGGAAGGCTTCGCTTTTATGCGATTCGCGCAGAGATGCAAGGAATACATCCCAGGTACGCGCAAATACATCGCGATATTGCGCCCTGTGCGGATCCATTTCCGGAATGCCCGCCGCCCCAATCAGGGCGCGGACCGCCGCTTCACGTTTGTTCTCCAGCCTGCCGGTATGCGCCACTTCTCTAGGCAAAACATTGGCGCTTTTCACGCTTTCGGGCAGGCACCCACAGGACCAGCGCACTACCATTTTGGCGGGCAGAATATTGATTTCCTCTACACGCTCTCCTGCGATGCGTTTTTTCAGGGTTTCAACGGCAAGCCTGCCGGTTTCGGCAAAGGATTGGTGGACGGTAGTCAACGGCACGCCCGCAGACTGGGATTCGCTTACATCGTCGAAGCCGGTGACCGCCACACTGTCTGGGACTTGAATGCCGCGCTGCTGCAAGACTTCGATTGCGCCCAACGCCATGCGGTCATTGGAAGCTGCAACCGCCTGGATTCGAAGTCCGCGTTCGTCGAGCAGTGTGCGCATGGCGGCGCGCCCGCTTTCAGGCGTGTAATTCCCCTCGACAACGATGCGTTCATCGAAGGGGATTTCATTTGATTCCAATTCCCGCCGATAAGCGTCGAAACGCTGTTCTGCTTCCAGTTGCCCGCGTGGGCCGCGGATGAAGGCAATTTGTTTGTAGCCGTGGATTTTGATCAAGTGATGGATGATCGCGCGCATTCCCCCTTCGTTGTCTGAAGTGAATGAAGATACGCCCTCGGCGCGGATTGCAAAGGAAACAATGGGCGTGGGCGCGAAGACGCGGCAAAAATTTTTGATGTCGTGCGGGGAACTCCCGTGCGCAAGGTCGGCGGCGAGGAGGATGCCGTCGAATTTGCCGGGCTTGATGAGATCGTACAGCCCGTAGGAGTGTCCATCGCGTTCTGGAGCGGCAAGCGCTACCGGCTTTCCCCCGATGAAATAGACAATGTTCATGTCGTATTGTTCGGCGGCTTCAAGCACACCCGACATGAATTCAGCGCCCCAGGCGCGGCTCAGTTGCGCGCCCAATACGGCGATGGTCTTTCTTTCGCTGGTTTTTTTGTTTGGCTCGGTCATTTTCGACTATTAAAATTATAAGCCCGGAAACTTGAATTTGGATTGTCAAGAAATGAATTTGCTATGAAACCAGCCCCTTGCGTTGAGCGCCCATCCGCTTCCCCGTCACAGTCGTTGGTGACTGGGAAGCGGATGTTTTTTTATTCGATTTCCAATTGATAAACGGCGCTTCTGCGCGTGTAACGGGTCGTACCGCTGACTATTAACACCGCCTCCTCGCCTTCCCGCAGGGAAAGTTGAATCTCCGCATGTCCATTTTCATCGGTTGGGATGCTCTCCACGATAGTTTCAGCAGTCCCTCTTCGTATAAGCGACAGGCGGAACGTTTGTGGGAGGATGTTCTGGACGCGCGAGAATCCCTGCGCCTGCCAGCCCCCATCGTCGGTTTCGAAATCTGTCTGGTAGCCAATGGCATCCACAGAAACATCGTCCAACATGAAACCTTCGCCGAGGACTGCCGCGTCGGTCACATACTCAAAGCGGATTTGAACCTTCCTGCCGGCATATTGCGAAAGATCGATCTTCTCTTCGATCCAGCCATCGGTCTTGCCGTTATATCCCCAACCGTAGGAACTCCCGGAAGGGTCTTCGCCGGTGCCCGATGGCGTGGTAATAATCTGCCAGTGTTCCCCATCTTCGGAAACTTCGAGGTAGAGGTAGTCGTAGTCCTGTTCAAGGTCGTACCAGGCGCGGAAGGAGAGGTTAATCTTCCCGCTGACACCGGTGAGGTCGAATTCGCGGGTGAGCGTCATATCCGATTCGTTATCGCGGTTTGTTACGAAGGTGTATTTCCCTGAATAGGGTTCAGTGGGCAGCATGGAAACGGCGGTGGAGCCGTCGAAACTGAGGGTGTGTTCACCGGGACATGCGATACTGATATAGTCAATGCCATATTGATGCACATCACGCACCTGCGTTTGTTGCGGACATTCGTACACAATTTCAGTGGGAGAAGTCCTGGGTGCATCGGGATAGTTATGATAGGTATAGCGCCCATCGCCTGCATTGGCGTCCAACAGATACATGGCGGCTGCCCAATCTGTGAATACGTCGTCGGCGGTGATGACAGCCCCGGTTTGCCGGTCGACCGCATTGAGCGCGGCAAGCGTGCTGTCGATGCTGGCAAGGCCGTTTTCGGGGTTGGCGGTCAGAGATTTGGTCGCTTCCTCGCCGAATCGGTCAAGGAAGTAGGCTACGAAGAGAAAACTCTGACCATAATGTAAACCAAAATCAGGGGAGGAATTATCCGCCCAATCGTTCAATTGCAGGTCGGGAGATTGGGCGTAGTACCAGTCTTTGCCGCCAACGCCATAGCCGTTCAAAAATACGCCGAGTTCGGCAAAACCTTCATCCAGCCAGGCTTCGTCGTTACCGTCTGTGTTCCACTGAATCATGTGAACAAATTCGTGAGCCAGCGTGCCATAGGCATAGTCATCGGCGATGGGCTGGGTGCTGCTCATGACGTATGCTTCATGACCGTTCGAATACTCATGCACCAGCGGGTTGTATGAATCCATCGAGGAAAAGTACCCGCCGACACTGCTGCCCAGTCCACCGGCATAAAGGACGTAAATATGCGGGTCGCCGTCTACGCCGGGGTTCCATTCACTGCCAAAGAACTCGCGGTCGGTGGGGATGATCTTCTGGTCGAAGGTATCCATCAATGCTTTTACTTCGTTCAGGTCTACATCCGTTCCCTCTTCCACCCAAAAATAGGTCAGTGGGGTGGCGTACGTCAATTCGGCGGTGATTTGGAACGGTTTGTTGGTATCCATGTTGACGAGCCAGAACTGCTTCCTTGTTCCCACTTCGAGCGGAAGGGCGAATTCGGCAATGACTTTGGGAATATTGCATTTTCCCTGCAAACGGCAGGCAAGGTCGTAAACATCGTTCTCAGGGGAGATGGAGTTTTCGAGCGCTTCGATGGTATCTTCTGAGATCACATCTTCTGTTGGGCGGAAGATCTCCGGCGGGGGGGCGGGCTCGAAGGTTTCGGGCGGGGAAATGGGATTGCCGCCGGCGGTCGGAATCTGGGTGTAGGCATAGTAGCCATATCCCGCGATGCCAGCCGCCACAAGGCAGATGCAGCAGACTAAAACTAAAATTCCGATAACCAGGGCGGTCATGCCCGATTTGCTTGTTCCATTGTTTTCGCTCATTTGGCTCTCCGACGGTAAAAGTTCGCAGATGATACCGTGAGAGCGTGAGGATGGGATTAGGAAATTGGGAGGGGGGAAGGAATTATGAAGGATGAATAAAAAGACGAAAGTGGTTTGCGCCATCTTTCGTCTTTTTCGTAACTTGTAGCTTGTGACTCGCCTACGCTTCAACCTTTTGCTTTGACTTCCTTTTCGCGGGCGCGGCTTCAGCGTGGAAGATGATTTTGTCGTCTTTTACGTCCACCAGCACGATGGCGCCATCTTTAAACTTGCCGCCG
>CAILWD010000184.1 GCA_903837815.1 uncultured Chloroflexota bacterium
CGTCCAGCCTGCTTCGTGGGAGGCTTTGGGCGTGGCAAAAAGTTTCGGCACAGCCGTGGCGCTGGTCTTCGGCTCGGATGCGGATGAGATTTCCAAAGCCGCGTTTGAATTCGGTGCGGATGAAGTCATCGTTGTGGATGATGCTGCGCTGGTGGATTATCGCGCTGAACCGTACGCTTCCACGCTGTCGGCTCTTGCCGCTGCTGGGTCCCCTGACTTGATCCTGTTCCCAACGACTGCGCGAACCCGTGAGTTTGCCGCCATGTCCGCCGTGGACTTGAACACAGGCGTGTTGACCGACGTTTCCAAATTCGAGATGGATGGCTCTCGGTTGATCGCCACCCGCCCGATTTACGAAGGCAAGGTGTTGGAGAAGACCGTCTGCTCGGGCAAGCCTGTGATGGCGACCATCCCCGCCCGCGCCTTCCCCAAGCCTGAACGTGTGGCTGGCAAGGCTGGCACGCCGACCAAAGCCGCCGCCAAGACCGAAGCGTTGACCACCGTGGTCGGCTACGCGGCAACTGAAAGCGCGGTCAACATCGGCGACGCGGCTGTCATCGTCTCTGGCGGACGCGGCGTCTCGAACAACCCCGCTCTCGGCTTGGATGAAAAAGAGACCGCGCAAAAAGGTTTTGAAATGCTCGGCGAACTCGCCAAGTTGCTCGGCGGCGCAGTCGGTGCATCCCGCGCGGCAGTGGACGGCGGATACATCACCTACGCCCACCAGGTCGGGCAGACAGGCAAAGTTGTCGCCCCCGATTTGTACATCGCCGCTGGCATCTCAGGCGCAATCCAGCATCTCGTCGGCATGAGAAATTCCAAATTGATCATCGCCATCAATAAAGACGCCGAAGCCCCCGTTTTCAGTCAGGCACGCTACGGCGTGGTCGGTGACTTGTTCGCGATTGTCCCAGCCTTGACTGAGGCAATGAAGAAGAAGATGGGGAAGTGAGAAAGTAGACAGGTAAACAAGTAAACAAGACCTCCGAAGGAAAGAAATTCGGAGGTCTTGTTATTATCCAAACCCGGCGGGCGGAATGCCCAGCGCCTGAATCCGCCTTGCTCAGTAATTAGCCTGTATGCCATTCTGGCGACCAAGCCCTGGGTTACGCCCCGGTCGAAAATTTGTTTCTTCAATTTCTAGACATTCCTGTTATGCCATGATAAACTCACGCCCGTCAAACATCCCAGCGCGCTCGCGAGAGCGCGCCTTTTTCTGCGAGTAAAACATGGATATACTTTTAACTGGTTCTGTTGCATACGATTACCTGATGACCTTCCCCGGTTTGTTCAAGGAACAAATTTTGCCCGAACGTTTGGAGTCCATCAGCCTTTCCTTTTTGGTGGACGGCATGTCGAAACAGCGCGGCGGCATTGCGCCGAACATCGCGTACACGATGGCTTTGCTCGGCGAGAAACCGCGCGTGATGGCAACCGTCGGCGAGGACTTCAACGATTACCGCGCCTGGCTCGAAGACAAAGGCGTGGATACTTCGCTGATGAAGGTTGTCCCCGGCGTATTTACTGCTTCCTTCTTCGCCACCACCGATCAGGCTTCGGCGCAGATTGCCTCGTTCTATCCCGGCGCGATGGGTTATTCCGCCACTCAGTCGCTCAAGGATTTGGACAGGAAACCCGACCTGGTGATTGTCTCCCCCTCCGCGCCCGACGCGATGATGAAATTCCCAGCCGAGTGCCGCGAGTTGGGAATCCCTTATTTGTACGATCCCAGCCAGCAGGTGCTGCGGCTCGAAGGTCACGAACTTGCCCGCGATATGGAAGGCGCGCAGTTCCTCTTCTGTAATGATTACGAATTCGGCTTGATTTCCAAGAAGACCGATTGGAGCCTCGACCAGATTTTGGAACACGTCAAGATTCTGGTCATCACCCGCGGCAAGGATGGGGCTGACCTGTACGCCGGCGGAGATTCGGTTCACATCCCCACTGTCCCCGAAAAAGAAATTGTTGACCCCACCGGTGTGGGCGACGCCTTCCGCGGCGGATTCCTCGCGGGCTATGCGCGCGGCTTCGACTGGAAGTTGTGCGGCGAAATCGGCTCGCTTTCCGCAGTATACTGTCTCGAACAGCGCGGCACGCAAAACCACACCTACACCAAACAGGAATTTGTCCAGCGCTTCCGCGGTCACTTCGACGACGGCGGAAAACTGGATGCGTTGTTGAAATAGCCAATTAGAGAATAGAGAATGGAGAATAGTTGCCTAGCCGCTAATCTCTAATCATCTAGTCGTCTAATCTCTAGTCATCTAATAACAAGGAGTACCCAAATGAGCAATTACGATATCAAAGATATTCAACAGGCTGAAGGCGGACGCCGCCGCATCGAGTGGGCGGAACGCGAAATGCCCGTCCTGCGCTCGATCCGCGAACGCTTCAAGAAGGAGAAGCCCCTCAAGGGACTGCGCCTTTCCTGCTGTCTGCATGTGACCACCGAAACCGCCAACCTGATGCGCACCCTGCACGAAGGCGGCGCGGACATCGTCCTCACCGCGTCGAACCCGCTTTCCACGCAGGATGACGTGGCTGCCGCGCTGGTGAATCAGTACGAAATCCCCGTTTTCGCCATCAAGGGCGAGGACAAGGTCACCTACTTCAAGCACATCCGCGCCGCTTTGGAGCACAAACCCCACATGACCCAGGACGATGGCGCCGATCTCGTTTCTTCGCTGTTCTTCATCGAGATGGGACGCTTCGAAAAACTCGAACCCTCTCTCGCGGAGTGGGCGAAGACCTTGAAAGATGACGAACGCAAGCAAATGCTCAAGAACGTCATCGGCGGAACCGAAGAGACCACCACGGGCGTCATCCGCTTGAAGGCGATGGAAAAAGACGGCGTGTTGAAGTTCCCCGTCATTGCAGTCAACGACGCGCTGACCAAGCACATGTTCGATAACCGCTACGGCACGGGACAATCCACCCTTGACGGCATTGTCCGCGCGACCAACGTCCTGCTGGCTGGCAAGACCTTCGTGGTGGCTGGCTACGGCTGGTGCGGACGCGGACTCGCGCTGCGCGCGCGCGGGATGGGTTCGCATGTCATCGTCACCGAAGTGGACCCGTTGAAGGCGCTCGAAGCCGCGATGGACGGTTTCCAGGTGATGCCGATGCTCGATGCCGCCAAAGTCGGTGACATCTTCTGCACTGTTACCGGCGACCTGAACGTGATCGATGGTCACGATTTCGAGGCGATGAAGGACGGCGCGATTGTCGCCAACTCCGGTCACTTCAATGTGGAAATCAACATCCCCGCGCTGGAAGCGATGAGCGTCGGCAAGCCCAACCTTGTCCGCCCGTTTGTTGACCAGTACACCACCAAGGACGGACGCAAGATCAACATCCTCGGCGAAGGTCGCCTGATCAATCTCGCTTCCGCCGAAGGTCACCCCGCTTCGGTGATGGATATGTCCTTTGCCAACCAGGCGCTTTCCGCCGAATACATGGCGAAGAATGCCGACAAGTTGGAGAAGAAGGTCTACTCCGTCCCGACCGATATCGACAACGAAATCGCCCGCCTCAAACTGGAAGCGATGGGCGTGAAGATCGATGTCCTTTCCGATGAGCAGTTGCACTACCTGAATTCATGGGAAGAGGGGACGTAGGTCAGTAAACAGGTAAACAAGGTAAACAAGTACAGCCCTGCGGAGACGCGGGGCTGTTTTTATTGATTTTCGCACAAGAGCAATTCTGTCCCGACGATGCCCGCAAACGCAACCGTAGGGGCGACTCTTCTGGGACTGACCCTCGTCTTTACTGGCAAGACTCTCTTGCTTGACAATACGCCCGATGGCATTGAAGAGTCGCCCCTATCCATTGAACGCCTCGTTTAGCAGACTCTCAAACAACCCCTCGATGGTTCGACAAGCTCACCACGGCGCCTGCCTCCCCGCCTCGGACATCCTCCCCCGCACATCGTCCCCGAGCATAGCGAGTGGGAGCGCCGCTCCGCCCCTAGCCGATTCGCCCCTCCTTTTTGCCTGCCTCTCGGCTGCATTCTCGCGGTCATCCAACCGCTTGAGGAACAGCAAATACGAAAACTGCTCGATCGCATCGAGCGGGTTGGTCAGTCCCCCCGTCCAGAACTTGTCCCAGAGGGCGTCTACTTGGCTGCGGAGTTTAGGGTCGGTTAACAATTATGAATTCCTCATTGGTTTCGCGTTCGTCGTACGGGCGGTGCGCCGCACCGCCCCAACGAATTCCATCATCCATATAAATCATCATCCGCCCATTTTAACGGATTGTTGATGATGTAATTTTGAATTCGATTTAAATCCGTGTCGTTGCGGATAATGTGTTCGTAATAATTCCTTTGCCACACGACCATTCCGCGTGATTGTCGCACCGCGTTGATGGCATACGTCACCGCCGATTTATACGCCCGCACAATTGCGCCCAATGAACCCGTGGTTACGTTTGGGGTGGTAGGGGCGGAGCGCCGCTCCGCCCTTACACACCTGCTCCTTCGTCACCCAGAACTGGCGGGTCAGGCGGTCAGTCCCACCTGACGGGCATCGAAATATTCCAGCACTTCATTGAACTTGTTGTAGATCGAGCGATGAACTTCGTCGAAGACGATCAAGTCAAAGAAGGCAGGCGAGAATTGCTCGAAGATATTGCTCAGCGTTTGGAGCGTCACCGCATACAGGCGTTTGGTGGTATCGAAATCATAAGTGCGTAATCGCGTACAAGGCTCTTGCGGCAGGAACTTCTCGAAACCGTCTTCCTTTGCCTGATCCACCAGCGCGTCGCGGTCTGCCACGAACAAAATCCGCCGCGCCTGATTGGAGCGCATGAACACGTCAATCAAGCCCATTGTGGTGCGGGTCTTGCCTGTCCCTGTTGCCATGACGATCAAGGCTTTACGTTTGCCGTTGGCAAAGGCTTCGCCCACACGTCGAATCGCTTCGTGCTGGTAGGAACGGTCAACGATTTGGTTATTGATCTCCACCGAACTGAGCGGTTTTGCATTCTGACGAATGTAGAGCAGGTTCTCCAGGTCTTCGCGCGTGAAGAACCCGAACACTTCCCGCTTCGGTGCATGTCCCACATCCACGAAATGGATTTCCAGTCCGTTGGCTAAAAAGCCGAACGGACGGAAACCTTGGTGTTTCTCGATCTCGGTTACGTAGTGTGTGAGTTGTGCTTCTGCCAAACGGACATCCACAGAGGTCTTCTTGGCTTCGACCACCGCGAGAATATCCCCATTTTCGCGCAGTAAAATGTAATCAGAAATCCCATTCCACGGCTTGGCATCGTAGCCGTCTACGGGGATTTCGATCTTCACCTTGGAGTGGTCGCGCAGATACCAGCCCGCCTGTTCCAGTTGCGGGTCAATCATTTGCTTGCGGGTTTGGTCTTCGCTGATTTGTCGAGGCATGGTTATTCTCTGTGTCAACTCTGTTTCAAAAATCCACCTGCGTTTAGGTTGGCATAAGCGCCAGAGTTTGCCTGCGTGGGATTCCCCACTCCCCGCCTATTATACGACATGAAATTTGGAGTTTACGGGCGGATTTCCACCCGTAGCGAAGTTATCCAAACAGCGGGTACCGCCGCACAACAAGAGTTATATAACGCAAATATCTCCCTGGCAAAGGGGGCTAAAATGCAAAACTAGAAAGCGCGCAAGTATTGCGGTGGGATGGGCGCAGGCTGTTTGAGCCTCTGCGCAGCGTGCAGCGCCCAATATGGATCGCGCAGCATTTCGCGTCCCAGCAAGACCAGATCGGCGCGTCCGTTGCGGATGATTTCGTCTGCCTGTTCGGGGGCGGTGATCAAGCCCACTGCCGCGGTTTGGATGTCCGCGCCATGCCGAAGGGTTTCGGAGATGGGGACTTGGTAACCCGCTCCCAGCGGGATTTGGGCTTGCGCCACTCCGCCTCCAGACGAGCAGTCGATCAGGTCAACACCTTCAAGTTTGAGACGCCGCGCCAACTCCACCGAATCATCCACGCTCCAGCCGCCATCCGCCCAATCTGTGCCCGAGATGCGGACGGTCAGCGGGAGGCGTTCATTCCAAACCTCACGGACAGCGCGGACAGTCTCCAACAGGAATCGGATGCGGTTCTCGAAACTGCCGCCATATTCATCTGTCCGCTGATTGGAGAGGGGCGAGTAGAAACTGTGAAGCAGGTAGCCATGCGCCGCGTGGATTTCGAGCCATTCAAAGCCCGCAGTCAGCACACGCGCAGCCGCCGTACGGAATGAATCCTGAATTTGATGAATCTCATCCACGCTCAATTCATGCGGGACTTCGTAATCATCATTGAAAGCAATCGGGCTGGGACCAACGCCCTGCCAGGATGGCAGTTCGTCGGGCTGGCGCGGTTTCCCAATATTCCACGGACGCCGCGAGCCAGCCTTCCTGCCTGCGTGGGCAATTTGAATCCCAGGGACGGTGCCGCTATTTTTGATGGCGCGGGTCACGCGCGTGAGCGGCTCGATGTGCTCATCTGACCAGAGGCCAACATCGTAGGGAGTGATTCTTCCAATCGGGTCAACGGCGGTGGCCTCGGCTATGATCAGCCCTGCGCCGCCTGCCGCGCGGGCTCCCAGATGAATCACCTGCCAATCGTTGGAGAATCCATCGGAGTAGCTGTACATGCACATCGGCGAGACGCCAATGCGGTTACGCAAGGTGA
>CAILWD010000185.1 GCA_903837815.1 uncultured Chloroflexota bacterium
CTCCAACAATTACGGCCCGCGCCAGTTTCCCGAAAAGTTGATTCCGCTCGTCATCCTGAATGCGCTGTCGGGCAAGCCTTTGCCGGTCTATGGCGACGGTCAGCAAATCCGCGACTGGTTGTATGTGGCCGACCATTGCGAGGCGATCGACTTGATTTTGACAAAGGGCAAGCCCGGCGAGACGTACAACATCGGCGGGAATAACCAGCCTCCGAACCTGACCATCATCGAGACGATCTGCGACCTGCTGGATGACCCTTCGACTTTGCTCAGGGCCGGGATGAAACCGCAGGCGGAGTCACACCGCAAGCTGATTCAATTCGTGGCCGACCGCCCCGGTCATGACCGCCGCTACGCGATCAACATCTCCAAAATCGAGCGGGACTTGGGCTGGGGTCCACGTCACAACCTGACGGATGGCCTGCTGGAAACCGTCCAGTGGATTCTCGATCATCCCGAATGGGTGGAAGCAATCCGCAAACAGAACGATTACCAGAACTGGCTGTCGAAGAATTACAAAGAAAGGGAGAAGTCCTCATGAAGGGAATCATCCTTGCCGGCGGACGCGGCACGCGCCTGCACCCGCTGACTTTGGCATCGAGCAAGCAGCTTTTGCCGGTGTACGACAAGCCGATGATCTACTATCCGCTTTCGATGTTGATGCTGGCGGGTATCCGTGAGATTTTGGTCATCAGCACGCCGGAAGATTTACCGTCCTACCGCCGCCTGTTGGGAGATGGGAAGCAATGGGGGGTGAGCTTTAACTATGCCGAGCAGGACCAGCCGCGTGGCCTGGCAGATGCCTTCCGCGTCGGAGCGGATTTTATAAACGGCCAACCCTCCTGTTTGATTTTGGGTGATAACATCTTCTTTGGCAGCCGTATTTCCGATATCCTGCGCCGCTCGGCATCTCTGACCGAAGGCGCCCTCATCTTTGCCTATTCGGTGCGCGACCCGCAACGGTACGGCGTGGTCGAGTTCGATGCGGAGGGCAGGGTCTTGAGCCTGGAGGAAAAGCCCGCCGTGCCAAAGTCGACCTATGCCGTGCCTGGGATTTATTTTTACGACTCGAAGGTGGTGGAATTGGCGGCCGCGATGAAGCCTTCCATTCGCGGCGAGCTTGAAATTACAGACTTAAACCGGCTCTACCTTCAGGCGGGAAGCCTGCGGGTCGAAGACCTGGGGCGTGGCATTGCCTGGCTGGATGCGGGGACGCCGGAATCCCTGCATCAATCGGCGAGTTTTGTGCAGGCAGTGCAGGAGCGGCAGGGATTGATGATCTCCTGCCCGGAAGAGATCGCCTATCGAAGGGGATTTATCGACAGGGCGAAATTATTGCAATTGGCAGAAAGTTTGAAGAGTAACGCCTACGGTGAATATCTACGAAGGCTTGCCGATGAAAAATTCTGAATGGTTTCGTAAGTCAGTTTACGGGGAGTAAAGGGTTCCTTTTCCATCAAACACATTGTAGGCGGGAATTTTCCGCAGCATTCAGTTCTGGTTTGCGGTAAAACTCTTTCGGCTTGCCTGAGCGCGGGAATGTAATAAGATTCCTGCTTTTTAGCGTAGCGTGCCCTGTGAAGTGCCTGCGGAAAAATGAATTTTGGCTGAGACAGTATCTGCAGGTGAAGTATGGCGTCATAATGAATGAATGACAATCTTTGAGCGTGGTGGACGCCTGTTCGAATCCGCTCCTGTCGGTGCGGGCATTATTCGGATGGGTTCTGGCTTCATTATAGGTACCTTACAGCAACTTTTCATAGGAAATATGGCTCATGCAGTTTTACGCAAAGTGGTATAAAATATTAAGTGTAAAAGATTAATGAATTGTACTTAAGAAGAGGCCCATCTTCGCTGGTTTTGCGTAATAAATAAAATCTCAACTTCGCTTTTCCCTGACCACGTCACTCCGCGCTTTCGATAAGAGATTTTTTCGGGTGTTTTCGTGGTCTTTGTATCTAACCAGGTAATTGGTTATTCCCAATGTGTAGGAGTTGGCATGAGAAATAAATTTTTTTATCTGATGAAAGTTTTGCTCGCCCTTGTGATGATGGTGAGCCTGGTTTTGCCTGAAAGTTCGGGTCAGGCCATGTCGCAAAAGGCGGCGCCCCAGGCGCAGGAAGCCTCTGCGGGAGTTCCCACCGACCGAATTATCATCAAATTTGAGGATGGAAGCAGTGCGCAGTCGGAACCCTCCGCTTCGGCGTTGATGGATAGCCTGAGCGCCGCGGCGGGTGTGCCGCTCCAATATGCGCGCGCCATGTCCGGCGATGCCCATGTGTTGCAACTGGGCGAACTCATGCCCATCGATCAGGTGGAGGCGATTAGCGCCAGTTTGGGCGCCCTGCCCGGTGTGGAATATGCCGAACCGGACCGCATAAAATTCCCCACCCTGGATCCTGTCCCCCCTGACGATGCGCATTATACCAACGACCAATGGGACCTTTGGGGCCCCTACGGCATCAATGCTGAGGCTGCCTGGGAACTTACGCAGGGCAGTTCAAGCACGGTTGTGGCTGTGATTGATACCGGCATTACGGATCACCCTGAGTTTAGTGGGCGTGTTAAGCCAGGTTACGACTTCATCACAGACATTACGATGGCGAATGACGGAGACGGGCGTGATGGAACTCCGTCAGACCCGGGCGACTATTTTAACGGGGCGCCGAGTTCCTGGCATGGCACTCATGTTGCGGGGACGATTGCCGCCAAGGGCAACAATGGCGTTGGCATCGCTGGCGTTGACTGGAATGCAAGCATTCTGCCGGTGCGCGTGCTTGGCGTCGGCGGCGGTTACGATTCGGATATTATCGACGGTATGCGTTGGGCGGCTGGGATTGACGTTGCAGGCGTGGACGGGAATCAATACCCGGCCAAGGTACTCAACCTGAGTTTGGGCGGCTATGGCGCTTGTGGCAGTTTCTATCAAACTGCAATCAATGAAATCGTCAACATTAGGAAAGCGGTGGTTGTGGTCTCGGCTGGGAACTCGAGCGCAGACGCAAGCGCATACTCGCCGGCAAATTGTAATAATGTCATTACGGTTGCGGCTACCAGTGTCGATGGAAAGCTCGCAAGTTACAGTAATTATGGATCGACGGTCGAGATCAGCGCCCCAGGAGACGCTATATATTCGACCTGGAACGACGGAACGACAACGCCGAATGTTGCAAGCTATAAGGCCAAGTATGGCACGAGTATGGCCGCCCCGCACGTCAGCGGCGTGGTTTCGTTGCTGTTTGCTGTCAACCCGGATTTTACCCCCGCCCAGATATTGGATATCCTGCAGAAAACAGCCACCACGTTCCCAACCGGAACAGGCGCTTGCACCACATCGACCTGCGGCGCGGGAATTGTCAATGCGGCGGCGGTTTTGCCCGATTTGGTGATCACTAATGTGACCTTGTCTCGAACCTATCCATCTCTGGGCGATGAGCTTCAGGTCAATATCACGATCAAGAATCAAGGCGGATCGAATACTTCGCCCATTGGAGAACCTAATGTTCGCGCGCACCTGTACGTGGACCGCAATCCCATGGGCGATGCAAGCGCTATTCCTGCCGTTGCTCCTCTTTATATTGACCCTCAGGGAGGCGCTGTTTATGTTGAAGAAGGCGGCGATGAATATGAAGGCGACTTTCATTTGGAGA
>CAILWD010000186.1 GCA_903837815.1 uncultured Chloroflexota bacterium
AGCTTTTCGCTGATGTCCCTGGCTTTGAGGTGCAGTTCCTGCGGGATGAGATAACCAACCGCGCGGTTCTGTTTTTCCCAATCACGGGAACGCTTTGCCTTGGTGCGTTTGTGTTCCATCGCGGTTTGCACCGGGAACAGGGCATGGACTTCCCGCGGCTGGATGACCGCTTCTTCAGGGGATGAGATTGGATTCTGGCGCGCCATGCCACACCTCACGAAAACTTGATCACGTGCTGGCAAAGCGTGTGATACTCATGCGTGGCGCGGTGCTGCGGGTCCATCTCGTGCGCGACCTTGCCTTCGGCGGGCGCTTCGCGCAGCAGGGTGGTGCGATGAACGGGCGGCAGGACGGCTTCGCCGAAGTTGCGGGTCAGTTCCTGCATGGTCTCTTTCGACTCGCTCGAGACTTCGTCGTAGAAGGTGGGCAGAATCCCAAGCAGTTTCCCCTCCCACCCCTGTTTCGCCAGCTGCCCCAGCGTGTTGACCACCTGCCCCAGTCCGTTGGTGGAGAAGAATTCGGTGGCGCTGGGGATCAGCACGCGGTCCGCGGCGAAGATGGCGCGTTCCTGAATGCCGCCCACGCTGGGCGCGGTGTCGATGAAGATGTATTGGTATTCACGAAACGGGCGCAGCAGTCCGCGGATGAAATCGAGCGGGCGGTTTTCGGCATTGATGACGATCTGGGCGGTGGCGGTGGTGCGGTCGCCGGGGATGATGGAGAGTCCCTTCCTGCCAGTGGCGCGGATGAATTCGCGCGGGTCGCGTCCCGTGTTGACCATCAGGTTGAAGGCGCCAGGCTCCGGGTTAAGTCCCAGCCCGATGGCGCATTGTCCCTGCGGGTCGAAGTCCGCAATCAGAACCTGCCTGCCGCTGAATGCCAGTTGGGAAGCAAGGTTGAGGACGGTGGAGGTTTTTCCCACGCCTCCCTTTTGATTGGTGACGGTGATGATGGTGGTCATGTGGTTTCCTTTTCGTTGTCTTGCGGTTTCAAGGTCGAGTAGCCCTGGTCGTCGCGCTCGAATTGCGCGTTTTCGATCACGACCACGGCGAGCGGTTTTCCGCTGGCGTCCTGGGTGTTGGCGACTTTGATGCCGCCAGCGGTTTGGTCGAGCGTCCATAACGCTCCGAGCGCAAGGGCGCGCGCTTCCTGCCCATTGGGCAGGCGGCTGGCGCCGCGTCTGCTGACCTGAATGGCGGAGGAGGGACGCCGTATCTCATCCGCCGAGTTCAGGTCGATCTGCGCCCGGTGCACTAAGGGGAGGGATGAGTCCCGTTCGGGTGGATGATGGGTTCCTCCACGGGAACTGGCGCTGGTTGCTGCTCATCGTTCCTGGGCGGAGTCTCAGGCTCAGGCTGTGGCATGGGAGCAGGAGCAACAGGGGGAACATAAGTGCGCGCGACAGGCGGTTGCCCTGTCTGGGTGAAGACCTGCGCCGCCGCTTTCAGCCGGTCGAGGAACGAAGGCTTGCGCGCGGGGATTTGCACAGGGATGGCTTGCGCGGGGTTGGGGATGTCATACGCGGGCAGGTCGATGACGTCGCCCGAAACGGGCAGTCCCAGGTTGCGCTTGACGTCGTTGATCAGGCGCGGGGCGATGATTCCGCCTAGGGCGTTGCGCTGTGCCAGCAGCGCGGCTTCGGCTTGTTTCATGGCTTCTTCGGTGATGTTGGCGGTTTCGATTCCCAGGGAGATGTCCGCGCTGATTTCGGGGGCGGCAATCTTGTATGCGTAGAAGAGGATGACGTGTGCGACTGCCGAGCCAATGAAGCCATAGATCAGGGCGGCATTGACCCAGTCTGGCGGGGCGATCATTTGTTGTCCGCCGAGCATGACTTCGATGGCGACCATGCCCAGTGTCCCTGCCAGCCCAAGCGCAAAGCCGATGAAGGCGATGGCGTACTGGGAAACGGATTTGCAAAGGTAGATAAAGGCGCCCAGCCAGGCGATGGCTGCGATGTCGAACAGGATCATGCCCATGCCCTGCGCGACGAAGTTGCCGGGGAAGATGTGCGCTAGCGCCTGGAAGGTGTATGAGGCGAGCAAAACGATGACACCCGCGCCAAAGAGCGTGAAGAAGATGGCGGCGATGTTCGGCATGATCTTTTTCATGGTTGTTCTCCTGTGCAGAATTTGGAATGTACCCAGCCGATGGCTTCGTCTGCGGTGCGGACTTCCATCCAGGTGTTTTGCTGGTCGAGGACTGTCAGGACAGTTCCCTCACGCAGCCAGGCTTGCGCGGAGCACTGGATCCCGCCACAGGCGCGCAAGGTGAGGACGCTGGCGTTGACCACGCACTCTGCCTTGGGTGTGGCAGTGGGAGAAGGTGTGGTTTCAGGAAGTTTTTCCAGTTGTGTGGGGGCAGGGTTCGGTTCATCGGCTGCGCTGCCGGTATTGGGAACAGGCAGTGTGCAGGACAAGACCGCCAGCAGCATGACCAGGAAGTACAGGGCAGTTTTCATTCTTCGCCCTCCATCATCGGACGGTACAGGTCGGCAAAGGCATTTGCCACCCGCAGCAGGGCAGTACGCCCTTCGGTGGGCAGGCGGTCGAAGACTCTCATCACGCGGATGCGGTCCGGGTGATATGGGTTGATGGCGTGGGCTTCGGTCTGCCCGGCCAGCGCGAGCAGTTCTTCGACGTCCCGCCCGGAAATGGCAGAGAGCCGCAGGCAGGTTTCGAGCGATGGTCTGCGGTTGGGTTCGATGACGAGATAGCGCAGGGTGCCGGGCGTGAGTCCGGCTTTCCGCGCCAATCCCGAGATGGTGGCGTTCTGCTCGTCCGCAAGTTGAACGAGCCACTCGCCAAATGGAGAGAGGGTTTTGTATTTCTTGGGCATGGTGCCTCCTGGTTGGATTGAGGCAACAAAAAACGCTTCCATGCTGGAAGCGTTTTGTTTTCAAGTTTTGGTTGCCGTCAATCCATTTCGCCATAGGTCATGGCGTCGATGTCTTTTCCCTCTTTATAGAACTCCAGAAGAAGCACTGCATCCTGTGGGGTCGTGCCAGGTTCAAAAATAATCAGGTCCTGGTCGGGTTGGTAATAGCGGGTTTGCCTCCCGTCGGGACCGCCAAGATACACAAGAGAATCGACCCTAAAAGGTCGGTTTTTTTGTTAAATTTTGCCGATTTTAGCGTGAAAACAGGGGTAAAAAATAGTTACGCACCGCGAGTTCCATTATCGGGCATTTTTGTACGAACCCGCGATCTCAGAACTCCTAATGCTTAAGATAAACCCATATCGATTGGGAAAGTCACACCAGTATTTCTTCTTTATCATACGTAGAAATGATACAGTTTTTCCGAATAAACCAGGGCGGATAAACGAAGTAGCTAGCGCTCTCATCCTATTTTCAAAAGATTTGCTTCGGTAACGATGCGCGGTACGATCTCCTCCCAACCGACCGGCATGATGTGCAGACCGTGGATTCCCTGTTTTCCTTTGATCTTCTCAATTATCTCAAGTGCTATCTTCACGCCTTCCTCCTGCGCACCTTGCGGACCGCCTTTTTCATTAGCATCATCCATACGCTTGATAATTGGATCGGGCACATAGACACCCGGCACCTGAGTCATGAAATGGGTCATCTTGGCGCTCTTAAGCGGCGTGATACCGATCATGATGTATACCTTATCCAGGATATTTCGCTTCGCAATTTCATTGAGCCAGATCTCCATGCGGTCGGGATCGTAAACCAGGTTGGTTTGGAAGAACTGTGCGCCTGCGTTGACCTTTTTCTCTTCGCGCAAGGCTTGGAATTTCGGGTCAGATGCAAAAGGAGATGCTGCTGCGCCGAGGAAGAATTTGGGTGGAAATTTGATTTCACGTCCATCCAGATAATGACCTTCATCGCGCATGCGACGCAGGATCCAGATCATCTGAATAGCATCCATATCGTTGATATCCATGCGTCCACGCGGCTGTGGAGCAAGTACTGGACTGTCACCTGTCACACAAAGAACATTGCGCACACCCATCGCAGTCGCACCAAGAATCTCGCCTTGCAAACTTGCGCGCGTGCGGTCGCGCGCGGCGATCTGCATGACTGGTTCTGCTCCGTTTTCAATCGCGAATTTACTGCATGCCCATGAGGTCATGCGCGGCGTGGCGGAGGCGTTATCTGTAAAGTTGATTGCGGTGACATACGGCTTGACGAGATTGATGTTCTCGATCAATTTTTTCGTGGACATACTCAATGGAGGCGCGATCTCGCAGGCAACAACAAATTCTCCAGCCTTGAGTCCTCTCTCCAATGCAGATACAGGTTCGGTATAAGCGGGAACATGGTACTTGTCATCTCCCTGCCACCACTCAGGCTGTCGAACCGTGTGGAAGATCATCTCCCATGTTTTATAACGATTCTCACCTTGATCGAGCACCAGGCTTTTCATCACCTTGCTCGTGCCGTGCTTGCGAATACAGTCGGCGACATCCTTCCACGTTTCTTCCCCGACCTTTTCCCAATCCAACGGAGGGAGGACTTCAAGTAGTTTTTCTTCACGACCCATTTTGAAGGAACGTTCGTAGATCTTGTACCAGATGCAGGGGCGGGTTTTATCCACATAACAATGGTCAGATGTCGAGCCGCCGCATGGACCGTTGCGCAATCCTTTGGGACATTCCATTGGGCAGATGAACGCCGTCTCTTGCAGTAGGCAATTACCACACATGCGGCATCCAAACAGCGGACCTTTCACGATGAGTTCTATTTTTGCGAGCGCGCGTTTTTTGAACGGCTCATGTTTGAATGACATGAACGGTGGCTGCCAGCGACGGCCAGGTGTAAAGATAGGCATGCGATGTCTCCTTTCAGCGAATAAAATGAGCCTGGGTTAACATATCCCCGGGCGGAATAAGTATGAATTCATCCCCCACCTGCTCAAGACCGATGGCTATTTCCACCAACTTCCGTAGATAGTCGTCTGTGCCGAGTAATTCTTCGTAGCGCATACCCCAGCGGGCGCAGTAAGCGGCGACTTCCTGCGCTCGTGGTCGATAAGTCTCCAATTCCTGTTCATTGCGCGCCACCATCATCAAGCGCCGGTAATGGTGATACTGCGTGTCCATTAGGAAGGTGGTTGTCTCTGCGCCATATTTCTCTTCGTATTTACGGCTCTCCGCCAGTGGATTTGTGCCTGCTTCGAGCCAGCCTTTGGAAAGGTAATACGTGCCAGGTTCCGTATTCATCTCACGAAGGTATGCTTGATATGAGCCAAGCAGGATTGCGATGCAATCGTCGGTGCGCGGGATGAGCAAATAATGTTTGCCTGCGTTGATGCCATCCAATCCATTTCCACACAGACCATATCCCAGTACGATCAAACTCGGTTGCTCAATACTGTCAATTGCCTGTTGAAGGGTCTGACGCAGATTCTTTGGAACGATATGCAGTCCGTAATCAAAAAAAGTGAGATCTGCGGTAAGTTCATCCGGCAACAGTTGTTCAAGCCAGTGTTGAAAAACCTGGCAAGCTAAAATGACAATGGGTCTGTTTTGTGCAGTCAACTCGCTCACGACGCGACTTTTGCCTTTTCACGTTTGCGATAGGCTTTGATCCATCCCATGCCATACTCATCGCGTCCCATGGAAAGGTCGGCAGCCAATACGGCTGTGTGGACTTCAGTCTGTAAGGGATTGGTGATTGGACAGGTCAGACCGGCATGGATCGCCATTGCGATATACGTGGCATTGATAAATTTGCGGTCTGGCATACCAAACGAAATGTTGCTGGCGCCCATGGAGATGTTGACGCCGAATTCTCTAACGACCATTTCAATTGTATCCAGCGCAATTCTACCGGCGTTGCTGTCTGCGCTCATGGCCATCGCCAGCGGATCGATAATCACATCTTCAAGCGCAATGCCCAGCTTTGTGGCGCGTTCGATGATGCGTACCGCTACTGCAAAGCGTTGTTCGGCTGTGGCGGGAATGCCATTAGCATCCATGCACAACCCGATAACCGCCGCACCATGTTCCTTGGCCAACGGCAGGACTCTCTCCAAAGAATGTTCTTCTCCATTCACTGAATTGATCAAGGCTTTGCCTTCGTACATGGAGAGCGCTGCCGCCAGCGCCAGCGGGTCAGCGGTGTCCATGCACAGCGGCGCATCCACCACTTCAGTTACATTGCGGATGATTTGTTGGATTAATTCGGGTTCGTTAGCACCAGGCACACCGGCGTTGATATCCAGTGCAGCGGCTCCAGCCGCCACCTGGTCCAGCGCATCCTTGCGGACAATGTCAAAGTTGCCAGCTTGCAGGGCTTCCAACACAGCCTTGCGCCCGGTGGGGTTGATGCGTTCGCCGATGATGGCAGTGGGCAAATCTCTGTTGATCTTGATTGTTTTAGTTTTTGATTTCAACAAGGTAGTTAAATTTTCACTCACTTCTACACCTCCTGAAGCAAGGATTGTGCCAGGCTCACTGCGCGGCTGGCATCAGCTGAATATCCGTCTGCGCCGATCTGGTTGGCATAATTCTGTGTCACAGGTGCGCCGCCAATGATGATCTTGACCTTATTGCGATAGCCAGCCTGTTCGATGGCGTCGATCGTGGCTTTCATGTTCGGCATGGTGGTGGTCAGCAGCGCTGAAAAGGCCACTATATCCACACCGCTTGAGGCGATGGCTTCGACAAATTTTTCCGGCGGCACGTCCACGCCCAGGTCCACCACCTCAAACCCGGCGCCTTCGAGCATCAGGGCCACCAGGTTTTTGCCGATGTCATGCAGGTCGCCCTTGACCGTTCCGATGGCAACCTTGCCGGCGGATTTGACATCCCCTTGCACCAGGTGCGGCTTCAAAAGTCCCAGCCCAGCCTGCATGGCGCGTGCCGCAATTAACATCTCCGGCACGAAATAGTCGCCTTCCTCGAAGCGCTGGCCGACTTCCTTCATCGCGGCAATCATGCCTTCGGCTAGAATGGTGCCTGGTTCCAGCCCAGCATCCAGCGCGGATTGGATCCCATCTTTTGCACCCGCGACATTGCCATCCAGGATAGCGTCATA
Organism: uncultured Chloroflexota bacterium; assembly: GCA_903837815.1. Classification (GTDB taxonomy): domain Bacteria; phylum Chloroflexota; class Anaerolineae; order Anaerolineales; family Villigracilaceae; genus Villigracilis. The sequence continues at coordinate 7,006 of CAILWD010000186.1, forward strand.
GAGTGCTGAAAGTTTTTCATTCATGGTCATTCTCCTTTTTGGATGTACTCCCTTAAGTCATATTCACACTTCTTATCGTAGAGTGAATGATATCTGAGATCTACACTGATCATCTCGACAACCTCACAAAGTACCACCATTGAAGCCTTCAGCATTCAAAGCTGGGTCAATCAGAAATTTGATGCAACAAGTTATGGAGAACATTCAAGACCGTTCAAATCCGGCCAGTCTGAACCGCCATTGTCTAACACAGTCTGGACGACCCGGGAAAACTCATCTGTAACCTCATCACCGATTAAAACCCGCTCTCCGATCACCACAACCGGGAAGATAATTCGCTCAGGAGGAATGTTATAGCAGCCAAGAAACTTCAAGTAATGGTTCCTTCCATCAGTTCCAGTAACGTCAACCCAAACCATGTCCAGACTTTCACCAAATTGGCTTTGGGCGGTGCTGATTGATTCATTGATTACTTCCGTGCAGTGCATACAAACCGGTGCATAGAAAAGGGTTGCCCGCGCTACCGAAGAGTGGGGAGTGCAGGCAGCCACTATAATTAGGGATAGACATATAGACCAAAGAATTTTTTTCACTCATTGGTTCCAGGATAACGCAAATCCGTCTCGTACATTGCTAGCACATTTTCCAACGGAGTATCCGACTGGATATGGTGCGAACTGGATAGAATATATCCGCCGCCTGCTCCCATGACACGTGCCCGTTGGCGCACTTCGTTCCGAACATCCGACTGCGTACCAAAAGGTAGCGTTCGGACAATATCGATTCCTCCATGGTAGGAAAGGCGATCGCCAAACTCAGCTTTTAGTCTTTCTGGAGCCATATCTTTAGCGGTGGGTTGTATTGGATCCAGGATGTCCACGCCTAGTTCAATCAATTCGGGAATCAGGGATAGAATCGCTCCATCACTGTGGTACATGACCATTTTTCCAGCGCTATGGGCAACTTCGACAATCCGTTGATGGAATGGCTTAATAAGACGCCGCCACATATTTTTGGAGATGAGAGGCCCATTTTGAGCGCCGATATCATCATAAAAATATACGATATCAATGTCATCACCAGCTTGCGCTAATGCCTGCCGGGTGTTTTCCACGATGACTTCAGTTATCCGTTCCATGATATACAGTGGAATTTCAGGAGCAATCGCCATATCTGCGAGAAACTCTTCCATTCCGCGCAATTGCCAGGCGCTCTCAAACACCGTACCAGTCCGGAAACGTATTGAGCGTGCTTTATAAGGATCCATTTTTTGGATGGCTCCTGTCAACGAGGAAAAATCCCACCAATCGGGAGTAGGCCACGAAAAACTTTTTAAATCTTCCACTGAAATTGCTGTTCGCAATGGATAGGAAATATATTCTTCATATTGACCAGTAGGATCAGCAATAGTCCGGGTATGATGTCCCCAGATATCATAAGATGAGCCATCTGGCAAAAGCTGCCGCCACATCCGATTTGGAGTGGATCGAGCCAG
>CAILWD010000187.1 GCA_903837815.1 uncultured Chloroflexota bacterium
CGGACGCGGACGCGCCGCCCGCAACTGGGAATCCTTCGACGCCATTCTCGAATCGCTCAAGAAGCTCGAACCCGATGAAACTTTGCTGGTTCAGTCAGGCAAACCCGTTGCCGTCTTCCGCACTCACACCGACGCCCCGCGTGTTTTGCTGGCAAACAGCAATATCGTCCCGCATTGGGCGACACAAGAGAATTTCGACAAGTGGGAAAAAGAAGGCTTGATCATGTTCGGGCAGATGACCGCGGGCAGTTGGATTTACATCGGCACGCAGGGCATTTTGCAGGGGACGTATGAAACCTTCGGCGCGTTGGCGCGGCTCAACGGCTGGGGCACGCTCAAAGGCAAACTCGTCCTCACGGCGGGGCTGGGCGAAATGGGCGGAGCGCAGCCGCTGGCAATCACCATGAACGAAGGCGTCGGCGTCCTCGTCGAAGTGGATCGCTGGCGCGCAGAACGCCGCCTGTCCCTACGCCAAGTGGACGCGGTCACCGATAACATTGAAGAAGCGATGACGATGGCAGAGGAAGCGATGAAGGCGGGTATGCCCAAGTCCATCGCGCTGGTCGGCAACGCGGCGGAAGTGCTGCCCGAATTGCTGGCTCGCGGCGTCGTGCCCGACGTGGTCACCGACCAAACCTCGGCGCATGACGTGATGTACGGCTACATCCCCACTGGCTTGACCCTCGAACAAGCCGCCGACCTCCGCACCAGCAACCCCAAAGAATACGAAAAACGCGCCCTCGATTCGATGTCGAAGCATGTCGAAACCATGCTGGCGTGGAAGGCAAAAGGCAGCGTGGTATTCGACTACGGCAACAACATCCGCCAGCGGGCTTTCGATAACGGCGTGAGCAACGCCTTCGATTATCCCGGCTTCGTGCCTGCATACATCCGCCCGCTGTTTTGCGAAGGCAAGGGGCCCTTCCGCTGGGTGGCGCTTTCGGGCGACCCCGAAGACATCTACAAGACTGATAAAGCGATGATGGAACTCTTCCCCGAAAACGGTCATCTCAAGCGCTGGCTGACGATGGCACGCAAACAAGTGGAATTTCAGGGATTACCCGCCCGCATCTGCTGGCTGGGATACGGCGAACGCGCGAAGGCTGGACTCAAACTCAATGAGATGGTCGCCAGCGGACAGTTGAAAGCCCCCATCGTGATCGGGCGCGACCACCTCGATTCTGGTTCGGTGGCGAGTCCCAACCGCGAAACCGAAGGCATGAAAGATGGTTCCGATGCGATTGCAGACTGGCCCCTTTTGAATGCATTGGTCAACGCCGTCAACGGCGCGACCTGGGTCAGCATCCATCACGGCGGCGGAGTTGGCATCGGCTACAGCATCCACGCGGGACAGGTTATCGTGGCAGACGGAACTCCCGAAGCGGCAACCCGCATCGAGCGCGTTCTCACCACCGACCCAGGCATGGGCGTCGTCCGCCACGTGGACGCAGGGTATCCCGAAGCCATCGAGTTCGCCAAATCCAACGGCGTCAAAGTCCCGATGATGAAGTAGGCCCGGATAATTTCCATGACAGGACCGCCCAAACACGAAACATATCAGCATTCATAGACTTGCCTCGCTGGGTTTTCAGTAAGCCGTGAGCCTTATCTCGATAAATATCGACGCGGTAAAGGCTGGCGAACCAGCCAGGCAAAGGTACACTCACAATCCAATGGTTGGGAAGCGCTTGAAAACCGCTTTGGTCTTTTGGCATTTCAACAATTTCAAGTTTCCATCCAAGCGTTTCCTCAACCCAAGAAACCAATTCGCCACGATAGCCACCGTCTGCCCAGATAAGTTCTAATCGCCTAACCAGATCTGTCTGTGTGCTGATTTCCTCCAAAAAGGTTTTTGCTCCATCGCGATCCTGAAAATTACCAGCGGTTACAATAGACTCTATCGGAAATAAAATCGGGACGCAGATCGCGAAGCGCGCTGATCTACGCTGATTCACTGATATTACGCGCCCAGTCGTGATTCTCTGAGCGGAGCGGCACTTGCGTCGCGCACCAGTGCAGTGAGGGTCTCTGAGACAATCGTAGAGGTTCTTCGCGCCGCTCAGAACGACACTGTGTAACATTAGTGATTCAAAGAGAAAAATCCGCGTTTTCTGCGTTGATCAGCGTCCAAATCGGTTTTTGGGCTTATTACCGATAAA
>CAILWD010000188.1 GCA_903837815.1 uncultured Chloroflexota bacterium
GCAAACTCCCAGAACGGGGACTTTGCCCGTGAAGTATTTGACGGCTTCGGGCGAGACGCCGCCATCTTTGAGCGGTTCGCCTGGACCTGGGGAGATGACAAGATGGTCGGGTTTGATGGCAATCAGTTCGTTCAGCGAGATCTGGTCGTTGCGGTAGACGCGAATGTCCGCGCCGAGTTCGCCGAAGTACTGCACCAAGTTATAAGTAAAAGAATCGTAGTTATCTATAAGTACTAACATGGGGTGATTCCCTTTCGGTTTGAAAGTTGCAGGTTGAAAACCTGTAAACCTTTCAATTTGGAACCTTCAAACTAATTGTCAAACTCTCCGAAGATGTCAATCTCGTCGGTAAACAAATCGAACGAGTAGGACAAGCCTGTTTTCTCGCGGACGAGTTCCATGGTCTGTTTGGCTTCGGCTTGCATACGGCGGATGCCGTTGGCAAGCACGTCGCGCGGGATCATGGGATGGGCAAGGAAGTAGGCGCGTTTTTCGCGGATGGGTTCGAGGAAGTTGTTGATGGCGCGGGCGAGTTTTTCCTTGACTTCCACGTCGCCGACTTTACCCTGACGATAGCGTTCTTTGAGGTCGTCCACTTCGGCGTAGGAGGGATTGAAGGCGTCGTGGTAGATGAAGACGGGATTGCCTTCGACCGTCCCTGGGTCGGTGGCGCGGAGTCGCTTCGGGTCGGTGTACATGTTCATCACCTTTTGCTTGACCGTTTCCGCGTCATCCGAAAGATAGATGGCGTTGTTGAGCGACTTGGACATTTTGTTTTGTCCGTCCGTGCCAACCAAAAGCGGAACGTCACCGATGATGGGTTCAGGTTCGGGGAAGACTTCGCCGTAGAGATTATTGAAGCGACGCGCCATTTCGCGGGCGAGTTCGACATGCGATTGATTGTCGCGTCCAACAGGGACGGCTTGCGCGCGTGGGAGCAAAATATCCACGGCTTGCAAGACGGGATACCCAAGCAGACCAAACGGCATGGAGTCCATATTGGCGTCGCGTGCCATGTCTTTGAGCGTGGGCATACGTTCCAAGCGCGGAACGGTGACGAGCATTTCAAAGAGCAGATTTAACTGGAACGTTTCAGGCACCGCCGATTGCACAAAAATGGTGCTGACGTTCGGGTCAATGCCGACGGCGAGATAGTCCAGCACGGTCTCGCGGATGAAGGTCGGCACTTCCTTGATGTATTCGCGTTCGGGTTTGGTGGTCAGCGTGTGCAAGTCCGCGATGATGAAGAAGGAGTCGTATTGATGTTGCAATCGCACGCGGTTCGCCAGCGAGCCGACGTAATGTCCGAGATGGAGGCGTCCTGTGGGGCGGTCGCCAGTGAGTAATCTTGGTTTCGAGGTCATGTTCATCCTTTCATTTCTCCATACTCTGTTGGTCGAGTAGGCGGTGTTCGTCCGCCGTATCGAGACCAACAGTGACAAAAGCAACTTCTGTTTATTGAAAGTATTTCATCAACGGGTGGTCTCGATACGTCCTGCGAAGAGCATGCGGGACTACTCGACCACCGAGTTTTTTATAAATTTGACTCTGCTACGTCAATCGCTTTCAACATCGCACTCGCCTTATTCACCGTCTCTTGAAACTCCGACGTCGGATTCGAATCCGCGACCACGCCTGCGCCTGCTTGCACGCTGACGGTGTTGCCGCGCCCGACCATGGTGCGGATGGCGAGACAGGTGTCCATGGCGCCGTCGAAGCCAAAGTAGCCGACCATGCCTGCGTATGCGCCGCGCGTTTCAGGTTCGAGGTCGGCGATGATCTCCATGGCGCGGACTTTCGGCGCTCCGCTGACCGTGCCAGCAGGGAAGGCGGCCTTGAGGGCGTCGATCGGAGAACAGCCGGGCGCGAGCTCGCCGCGCACGCTCGAGACCATGTGCATGA
>CAILWD010000189.1 GCA_903837815.1 uncultured Chloroflexota bacterium
ATACGCGGCCGGCGTGACCTACATGGACATGGCTATGACACTCTCCGCACCGCATCCAAAGGACCCGTTCAACAAGACCGGCGTGAAGCTCGGGGATTATCAATTTGCACGCGCAAAGGATTGGAAGAAAAAGAAACAGCTGGCGCTGGTCGGCATCGGTGTCGAGCCAGGCATGGCGGATGTTTTTGCACGTTACGCGGCAGATCACCTGTTCGATGAGATAGAAGAATTGGGCATCCGCGACGGCGCCAACATCATCATTGACGGATACGAGTTCGCGCCGAACTTTTCGATCTGGACCACGATCGAGGAATGCCTGAATCCGCCTGTGATCTGGGAGAATGGTAAGTGGTTTACCACTGCACCATTTTCAGAACCGGAAGTATTTGACTTCCCAGAGATCGGTCCTGTTGAAGTGGTCAACGTCGAGCACGAAGAAGTGCTCCTGATGCCGCGTTGGGTCAAGACAAAGCGCGCCACCTTCAAATATGGTTTGGGCGACCAGTTCATAGGGGTTCTTAAGACACTGCACATGCTGGGTTTGGATAACAAGGAAAAAATCAATGTCAAGGGCGTTCAGGTTGCCCCGCGCGATGTGGTTGCCGCCTGTCTTCCCGACCCCGCCTATTTGGGTGACAAAATGTCAGGCAAGACCTGCGCTGGAACTTGGATCAAGGGTAAGAAAGATGGCAAGGAACGCCAGGTCTATCTTTATCAGGTGGCGGACAACGCCGAATGCATGAAGACCTGGGGTTGCCAGGCTGTGGTGGCGCAAACCGCTTTCAGCGCAGTCATCGCCATGGATTTGATCGAGCACGGCGTCTGGAAGGGCGTGGGAGTCTTGGGGCCCGAAGCCTTCTCGCCTGATCCATTCATGGAGAAGATGACAGATTACGGCTTCCCCTACGGCATCAAGGAAATGTAACCGCCTGTTTTGAAAATATCCCCTGCTCAATTAAAGTTGGGCAGGGGTATAATTTTTGAATCTCAAAGGAAAAAATGGAGGAACAAAGAAGATGTCACAGAACAATGGAAATGGAGCTGGCGCTATCGAACGCGAGGCAAAGAAACTCAAGCGCGGCTTGACGTTGATTCCGCTCACAGGGTTGATTTATTTCACCGTCTGCGGCGGCTCGTTTGGCATCGAACCGTTGGTCGGGTACGCTGGCCCTGGCTTGGCGCTTTTGCTGATCGCATTGACGCCCATCATATTCAGCCTGCCCAACCTGTTGATTGTGCAGGAACTCCAAACCATGATGCCCGCCCAGGGCGGTTATTACCACTGGATTAAACGAGCCTTCGGTCCGTTGGCTGGTTTTATTGCAGGCTGGAATAACTGGGTGGTTTCCTGGCTGGATGTGTCCATCTACCCCGTGTTTGCCGCCATGTACTTGAGTGCGTTCATCCCCGCGCTGGATGAAGGCGCGAACATCTTCGGCATGGATGTGTCGGCGGGATTCCTGCAATGGCTGGTGGCAGTGGTGATGATTTGGTTCGTTGCCTGGCTGCAAGTTCGCGGCTCGAAGGTGGCGGGGTTGTTCACCAATACGCTCGGCGTTTTCATGATTATTCCGCTTGGCATTCTCGCTCTGCTTGGGTTCTACGCATGGTTCCAGTCTGGGACAACCGTTTCGTTGCCCTTCCTGCCCGGCGGAGAAGAAGTCAATTTTGGCTCGCTGACCGCCGCTTTCAGCACGGGTTTGTTCGTGGTGATGTGGAACTACATGGGCTGGGAACTTCCCTCCGCTGCCGGTGATGAAGTCGTCGAGCCGCGCAAGAATTATCCGCGCGCGATGGCAATTGTGCTTGTGCTTGCCATCCTGACCTACGCCCTGCCGGTGGTCGGTGGTTTGTACGGCGGCGCGGGCGAAGACGGGCGCTACGCCGTTTGGGGCATCGAAGCCAGCGATGAAGAAGCAGGCATCGGCGCGGATGTCGAAGGCTACGGAGTCACTGCCGAACAGGTGGACAGTTGGGGCGTTTCCTCCGCCTCCGACGCAACAGGCTGGGAATTTCCACAGATTGGCCAAATGGTTGCCGCCAGAATTACCGGCGATGCTGAATCTCCGTTGGCGCTTTTCATGCTGACCATTTTGACTATTTCCGCAGTGCTTTCGATGACCGGCTTGTTCAT
>CAILWD010000190.1 GCA_903837815.1 uncultured Chloroflexota bacterium
CCCGACTTCGTCATGGACATGGGCGACACCTTCATGACCGACAAATACAAACCCTACACCGACGCCGCGCCACAGTATCTTGCCCAGCGTTACTTCCTCAGTCAACTCGCGGATACGGCTCCGCTCTTTCTTGTATTGGGTAATCACGATGGCGAAGGCACGCCGCGTGGAAAGAACGGAGAAGAGATGTCCGTCTGGTCGGCGCAACTGCGGACTCAATATTTCCCAAACCCTGTTCCCAATGATTTCTACACAGGCAACGTCACCCCGCATCCCACAATCGGTGATCTGCAAAACTACTACGCCTTCACATGGGGCGATGCGCTTTTCATTGTCCTTGACCCGTACTGGTACACGCCACCCACCAAAGGCAACACAGAAAACTTATGGAATCCAACTCTTGGTGAAGAACAATATCAATGGCTCAAGAGCACGCTTGAAACCAGCGATGCCAAATGGAAGTTCGTCTTCATTCATCAACTCATCGGCGGGTTGGAAAAAGACGGGCGCGGCGGCGTGGAGGTTGCTCCCTTCCACGAATGGGGGGGACTCAACCCCGATGGTTCCTATGGCTTCGATGAAAATCGTCCAGGCTGGGGCGTTCCCATTCACCAATTACTAGTATCCAATAACGTCACTGCCGTCTTCCACGGGCACGACCATCTCTTCGTTCAGCAAGAACTGGATGGCATCATTTATCAGGAAATCCCTCAACCTGGCTCCGCCCGTCCGAACAGCACCGACAGCGCCGCGGACTACGGTTACATCAACGGCACCATCCTCGGCGGACCGGGTCACATGCGCGTCACGGTCAGCCCCGAGCAGGTGATCGTGGATTACGTCCGCTCTTATATAGAAGAAAAGCCCGCTCAACAGAACGGGCAGGTGGATTTCAGTTATACAATTAAATAGGTCACACTTCGTGCGTAACCTATTCTGAAGCTAACAATTGGATGCTCTATCTGGTTGTCTCAGTCTTTTTGCTACCGCTCCACAGTGACCAGACCACCATCACCACAGCCAACGGCAGGATGATCTGATTACCGATCGCGCCGGGCGGGGTGTGCGCAAAAGTGACAGGTTTCATCTTCCCAACGAGTTCTCGTAGAAGAATTTCCAGCGCAAGCATCAGCCACATGAACGGGATCAGTGAACGGTAGCGAATGACCGCAAGCAGTTGGATCATGGCAAATAGTAATTGCGAACTTCCCCACAACGCGAAGGCGAAGATGATCCCATCCGCGCCCGCCACAGACAGATCCATTCCAGCAATCGTCCCTGCGCCGCCATCGGACGAGAGCAAATGAATGCAGCTGCGCACAGTGCTGACGATCGCGTATAGGGTAAAGATATAGAAGGGAATTTTTGTTCCGCGGATGGTGTTGTCTATTTGGGTGGGCAGTAGAATATCGAAGATTGATTTCATAAGATTCCTTTTTTCAACGAGGTGTCTCATTATAGGTCGTTTTGCTGACTCGCGACTAATAGCATTTTGTTCTAAACAACTTCTGAACATCTTTCTGCTATCATGGGCACATGAAAACCATCCTCGTCGCCGACGATAAAGCCAACATCCGCAATCTGGTGCGCGACTATCTCGAAGCCGAAAATTTCCGCGTGGTCATCGCTGCCAACGGACGTGAAGCCCTCTACGCCGCCCGCGCCGAAAAACCCGACCTCATTCTGCTCGACATCATGATGCCCGAGATGAGCGGCTACGACTTCATCAAAGCCTATCGCAAAGAAAGCGAAACACCCATCATCCTACTCACTGCGAAATTAGATGAAACTGATAAAGTGCTGGGACTCGAACTCGGCGCGGATGATTACGTCACCAAGCCATTTGGGATGAAGGAACTGACCGCCCGCATCCATGCTGTGCTGCGCCGCGCGCTTCGCACCCCGCTCGAACCAGATACGCTAAAGGTCGGCAGCATCCACCTTGATAAAGATTCCCGCACCGTCACCGTGGATGGTGAACCTGCCTCCCTCACCCCCTCCGAATTTGACCTGCTCTACGTGTTCATGTCTGCCCCCGGCAAAGTCTTCTCCCGCTCTGATCTGCTGCTCAAACTGCAAGGGACAGCCTTCGAAGGTGTCGAACGTACGATCGATGTCCACATCCGCAATTTAAGAACCAAGATCGAGCAAGACCCATCCGACCCGCAATATATCCAAACCGTTTTTGGGGTTGGGTATAAATTTGCCACATCGTAGGGGCACGGTCCCCGTGCCCTTTTGTTTATAAAAACAGGGGCGGGGAAACCCCGCCCCTACCTGGAACTTGACACTTGAAACTCACCCATAAACTTACCCTCGCCTTCCTGCTCCTCAGCCTGATCGTCATTGGGCTGGCGGTGACTTTGATATGGGGGTTGATCAACTACCAGTTCAATCAATATCTCGAAGTTCAGCGTCAAAATGATTTTGCAGTGGCGGCAAAAAATTATTACCTTGAAAATCGCACCTGGGATGGCGTGGATAATTATCTGCG